>CAOOJO010000107.1 GCA_948496895.1 uncultured Acetatifactor sp.
TCCAGGACCAATCCACCGGCTATGTGGTAGCCATCGTAGGCGGGCGGGGCACCAAGGAGGGCCGGCGGACCCTGAACCGCGCCACCGATGCCATGCGCTCACCGGGTTCCACCTTCAAGGTGCTGGCCGCTTTCGCCCCTGCCTTAGACAGCGCGGGGCAGACCCTGGCCACCACCTACCTTGACGCCCCCTTCAACTTCAGCGACGGCACCCCCTGCAGGAACTGGTACAGCGGCTACAGGGGCATCAATTCCATCCGGGACGGCATCCGGGAGTCGCTGAACATCGTCGCCGCCAAGACGGAGACTGTGATCACGCCCCAGCTGGGCTATGACTACCTGCTGAACTTCGGCTTCACCACCCTGACGGACGGCGTATGGCTCAGGGATTCCACCGGCGAGGAGCGCTTCTACACAGATGTCAACCAGACGCTGGCTTTGGGCGGGCTGACCTTCGGCGCCACGCCTTTGGAGCTGACTGCCGGCTACGCGGCCATCGCCAACATGGGGGCCTATATAGAACCCAAGCTCTACACCAGGGTCACCAACACGGACGGCGATGTCCTTTTGGACAATACCAATCCCACTTCCAGGCAGGTCATCAAGGAGACCACGGCCTTCCTGCTGACCGATGCCATGGTGGATGTGATAAGGGGCGCTGGCGGCACGGGCACCAGCTGTAATTTCAGCTCTACCATGGCTATCGCCGGCAAGACCGGTACCTCCACGGACTACAACGATGTCTGGTTCGCGGGCTTCACGCCCTACTACACCTGCAGCGTCTGGTCCGGCTATGACAATAATGTGCATATGCGTACCGAGAGGCCCGGCAGGGAAGTGGATCTGTCCAAGACACTGTGGACGGCTATCATGAAGCGCGTCCATGAGAACCTGCCCGATGAGAAGTTCACCACGCCCCAGGGCATAGTCCGGGCCGAGGTATGCACCATGTCCGGCCTGCAGCCTATCCCCGGCGTATGCACCAGCACAAGAGGGGAATATTTTGCCGCAGGGACAGCCCCTACGGAACCCTGCAATATCCATTATGTGGGAGATGTCTGCCATTATGACCTGCTGCCCGCAAGCCCGGAATGCCCGATGAAGGTGCAGAGCGCACTGGAGCTGCCTTTCCAGGAGCATCCTTCCCTCCTGCAGGGCTCCTCTGCCATCACGCAGCCGCTTGACCCGAACAGCACTGCTACTCCACATTGCCAGCACGATGCCGCGTTCTTCGCAAACCCGGATTATGAGGCGATTCTGGCACAGCAGTCATGGGAGATCACGGAACGGGAACTGCAGGCCGCGCAGCCGGAAGATGGTACGGAACCCGATACAGAATGATTTTCTGATGCTTGCATACAAATGTGGAGCTATGGTATAATATGACCATATTCCTGGTGAGGAACGCCGGATGGCATAACGAAAGAGCAAGGAGGCCAGTCATGGAGCAGCCCTTATATACCTCAGTAAAAGTGAACAACGAAATCGAATTATGCGAAGTAGGTGACCCGGAATGCAAGCAGCTTATCGAAAAAGCGCTTCTGAGCGAACGTATTTCCTATTATATCCGTTGGCCGAAGTCCACCATCTTCCATCGCAATAGATATACCTGTATCATCTGCGTGAACGATAATTCAAAGGACATCGCTGAGGATATCGTCCATAATATATGTGACGAAAAGGGCTACGCTGTTAAATTCCTGATGCGAAAATCCCAGAACCAGTATCTGTAAAAGCATCAGGTAGGGAGGGCATCCATGAAATTCATACAAACTGGCAGAATACGCGCGGGGCATATGATAATCGGTCTGCAGATTATCATATTGCTGATTGCCTCTTCCGGCTGGTTCCTTCACCGCGGCAATGCCTATAGCAAGAGCTTTGCGGTGGATGAATATCTGCTGACAGAGAGCGCGTCGATAGAAGACTCTGTCGTCTCAATAGACGATTCCATAGGAAAAAAGGGGCTATTTTTATCTACCCCCCCACTTAGCCTGAAAAAGGGAATCTACCAGATTCAGATCGATTACGCCGCCAACTGCTCCGGCAACACTATATCTGCCACCTCCAGCTTAGGAAGCCTGGAGATGAACTGTCCTGCTCTCGAGCTGGATCCAACGTGCTATACGGAAACTATGATTTTGGATATTTCCCGAAGCGTGGATGATGCCGCTATCCATGTCTCCTTTTCAGGAGGTGGTTACGTCCATATAAACAGCCTTGGAATTTATGAGACCAGCTTCCTTTACAAAAAGAATCTTTTTTATGCCCTGCTATTATGCCTGCTCATCGACCTGGGTTATTTTTTTCTGCGCTCTGATGTGAAAATCAGAAAAATCATCCTGGCTCTGGCCGGTATATTCGGGATATCCTGCTATCCGCTGTACACGGATTTCCTCACAGCCGGCCATGATATATTGTTCCATTTGATCAGAATCGATGCCATCAGTCAGGGCCTTTCTCTGGGCACTTTTCCGGTAAAGCTCCATCCGCTGTGGGCATATGGCTATGGCTATGCCGTAGGGATTTTTTATGGGGACGCGTTCCTCTATTTCCCTGCCGCCCTTCGGCTGCTGGGCTTCTCTGTCCAGGCCTCTTATAAGTTCCTGGTGGCATTCATCAACCTGGGCACGGTTCTTATCAGCTACTATTCTTTCCGCAAAATGTTCTCTGACGAGAAGATTGCCCTGTTGGGTTGTCTGGCCTATACGCTGGCGCCTTACAGGCTGATGGATCTGTATACAAGGGCATCCGTTGGAGAATATTGCGCCATGATGGTTCTTCCGCTGATATTATGCGGATTTTACATGGTCTTTCTGGACAGCAGAAAGGAAAACTGGTGGAAGCATGCAGTCCTCATTGCCTTTGGGCTGACCGGCGCTATACAGTCCCATGTGTTGACGGTTCTCCTGGTAGGGATCATCGTCATTTTGGCCTGCCTGATTCTGATAAAGCGGGTGTTCCGCAAATACGTGTTCCGTTCCCTTGCCACTGCCGCCGTATTGACAGTCCTTTTGAATTTATGCTTTATTGTTCCCTTCCTTGATTTCTATGGGGAGGATATCATGATCAATTCCCCGGAATGGTCAGGGGCTCCCCAGGGTTCCTTCCAGGCAGGCGGAATCTTTCCGATACAGCTGTTCGCGCTGTTCCAGAGGGCCACTGGCAGCGCATGGCCCGCAACAGCCGGCATTTCCACAGAGCCTGCTTTCGGAATAGGGATTCTGATGACCATTGGCCTTGGCCTGTTCCTCTATCTGCTGTGCATACACGGCCAGGCCTGCAGACATGACCACAATTATATCCCGGCAATCCTGTGCGCCATATTCGGCTGTCTTTCGCTCTATATGGCTACCTGCTATTTCCCCTGGGATGCCCTCATGGCCCTGGGCAGCGGTGTCCGGAAAATCGTCCTGACGCTTCAGTTCCCCTGGAGGATGCTGGCGATTGCCACCATTCTGATGGCTTTTGTCCTGTGCTACTCCTTTCACATCGCGAAAAAAGCATTAGGGCACTGCCACAATTATCTTGTGGTCGGCAGCCTGATTCTTCTGCTGGTGAGCTGCGGGTGGTATTTTTACGATTTTTCTTTTTCCGGAGAACCATATCGTGTATACAGCACCGCGGAGCTGGACACGATTCAGTTGTGCACCTGTGACTATCTGCCTTCTGGAACCGATCCCAAGAAAATCAAGGAGAACCTCATCTATGCCGAGGGAATATCTCCCCTGGAGGCCTACCAGAAACAGGGGACGACCATTACCTGCCGTGTCAGCGCAGAATCGGAGGGCGCATATGTAGACTTCCCTTTATTGTACTACAAGTATTACCGATGCGTCGATGCAGATACCGCCCAACCCATTCCTGTATGCGCCGGTAAAAACAATATGGTACGCGTCCAGCTGCCGAAGGGGTACTCTGGTTCTATCTCAATCAGCTTTGTCGAGCCATGGTTCTGGAGATTTGCGGAGGCAGTTTCTGCCCTGACGGCTATTGGCATAATCATTTCCCTGATTTGGATGAGGGCAAAAAGAAGACGGGGACATCTGCTTTAAGAATTGTGCAAAAAATTTAGAAAATTTTGTTGACAAGTCTGCCGGTGATTGCTATAATAATAAATGTGAGTGCGGAAGGCATTCATGTGCTGCTGTGGCTCAGTAGGTAGAGCGTCGCATTGGTAGTGCGGAGGTCACGGGTCCGATTCCCGTCAGCAGCTGCTAGAAATCCAGCAAATATGTGAGTTTGCTGGATTTCTTTTTGGTTACATCGGTTACTATAGCTGTTCCATGGTTGTTCGTCTTTAACTCTGTGTGTCGCGTCCCTGGCCCTCCAAACCAGAAAACACCTCCCCCTCCATCCCCACCACGGAGTTCATGGGAATCCCTGTGCCGTCCTCCATGACCAGCACGCGCCCATAAAAATCTATCTTCTTAATCCGTCCGGCAGCGGTGACATAGGCCCCGCCCGCCTTTCTGACATCCGGCTTAAAATAGGTGACGGAAATCTCCGGATGGTTCCCCACCCGCTCCCTCAGGTACTGCAGCTTCCCGTCAAGGCTCTCTATGGCATCCTCCTCCAGCTCCGGCCTTTCATCGGTCAGTCGCCCCGTCTCCTCGATGGCGTCCCCGAAGCCTGTAAGGGCCGCAAAGGGCATGAACTGCGCCGCCCTGTCGGCCACTGGCATAGGGGGATGCACCGCAGAGATATGGCGGGGCAGATTTATGATATCATCATAGCGATGGCCGTCCTGTATCATTCCCTCTTCCATATCCTATCCTGTCCTTCCCATACACAACTTCCGCACCGCACTTCCTCCGCACTGCACTATACGCTATGCCTTATGCCCGCCAATCTGCCCATTGCGGGACACTGTGGTGGCTCCCTCGGCAAGGTTCATGCCCTTAAGGATCGCGTTCTTTCCGAACTTCTTCTTGATGGCCAGGACAGCCTCCTGCATCTTCCTCTCCCGCTCCAAAGCGGCCTCCTCCTCTTCCCACTGCCTTGCCAGCGCCTTGTAATCCGTGAAGATGTCCAGCTGTTCATAGGACTCCTCGGCAGCCTCCTGGCGCTCCTCCACCACACGTCCTGCTGACACTGTGACCCGCCTCACCAGCAGCTTCCTGTCTACAATCCTGTCATACAGCTCCATCATCGCGTCCATAATCAGCCTGGTGGAAGAAGTCCACCGCCCCAGGTTGGCCGTGCCATGGGCATGCTTGGGAACTTTCCGCCCATACCGATCCGTGGTGACAGGCCCTTTGTAGGCTTTGCGTATCTCCGGGTTCGTCAGGCTCTCCACGTCATAGCCGATGGTCAGCACCATCTGGTTCGTCACCAGCTTTTTATCCACCAGGTCGAGGGCCAGGAGATCCGTCATCTCCCGCACAATCAGCTTTGCCTTCTCGAAATCATAAGGGCAGTGCAGCACCTGACCGGCCCCCATGCTGCTCCCCTCCGGCTTATATGCCTTCACCTCCGCGATTGTACAGGGTTCATACCCCCAGGCATGGTCGATGAGCAGCTCCGCGTTGACCCCGAACAGCCCATAGAGCAGCTCTTCATTGTGATAGTCCGAAGGCCCGCCAAGGGAGCATCTGGCAATGTCGCCCATGGTAAAAAGGCCGTTCTCCTCCAGCTTCTTCGCGTATCCTCTGCCCACCCGCCAGAAATCCGTAAGAGGGCGATGCCCCCACAGGAGCCTGCGGTACTCCATCTCGTCCAGCTGCGCAATCCGCACGCCGTCCTGATCCGGTGCCACATGCTTGGCCTCGATGTCCATGGCCACCTTGCACAGATAAAGGTTCGTGCCTATCCCGGCCGTGGCAACTATCCCCGTATCCCGCAGCACCTCCTGTATCATCCTCTCCGTAAATTCCCTGGCTGTGAGGCGGCTGGTCTCCAGATACTGGGTCAGATCCAGAAAGACCTCATCGATGGAATAGACATGGATGTCCTCCGGCGCCACATGCCTTAGATAAATATCGTATATCCTTGTACTGTATTCCAGATACAGTGCCATCCGCGGCGGAGCAGTGATGAACTCCACGGTCAGCTCCGGCGAAACTGACAACTGTGCCGCACTGTAGGAGCTGCCGGTGAGCTTTCGTCCCGGTGCCAGGCACTGGCGTCTGGCATTCGCCTCCCTGACTTTTTGAATCACTTCAAAGAGCCTGGGCCTCCCCGGAATGCCATAGGCTTTCAGGGAGGGCGATACCGCCAGGCAGATTGTCTTCTCCGTACGGCTGCCGTCCGCCACCACCAGATTCGTGTCCATGGAATCCAGCCCCCGCTCCACGCATTCCACGGAGGCGTAGAAGGATTTCAGATCGATTGCGGCATAAATACGCTTTTTCTCCTCCGGCATCTCCAGCCACCGCCTTTCCAGCCCTGTCCGGCTTCGATGAATCCGCTTACTTCCTCTTATTTTATCAGAACATCTGTTCTTTTTCAATCCTTTTTGCGAAAATATTTCTTACAGGCTAGATATAAGGCTTTTGTTCTGCTAAAATATACTATAAGGAAAAGATAAAGGAGAGACACCAAAGATGAAAAAGACCAGGATAAGCCTGATTGCCGTCCTCGCGCTCCTGCTATGCTCCTGCGCCCAATCGCCGTCCGCCACAGGGACGAACCGCTCCCTCGAAAGCTACGAATCGCCAGCTGTGTCCGCTTCCTCACAGCCTCTCGCCGAAAGCCCGCAGGAATCAGCGGAAGCCCTCCCGGCGCAAGCTGCAGGCTCCCAGTCCGGGGACGAATCAGCCATATCCTCCCAATCCCAGCCGGATATGGTCTCTGTATCCGACCAAACGGAAGATCGGCCGGAACCGGCCACGCAGATTCCCGCAGCCCCTTTCAGCCCTGCGGACATCGGAGCATATTCCGGGGAGCCCTGCGCGGCGGTAAACGGCAATGTCCCCTATTTTTCCGAGGAGGAGCTTACCACGCAGTCCTTCGAATCCTACAGCGAGCTGGACAGCCTCGGCAGATGCGGCGTCGCCTACGCCTGCGTCGGACTGGACCTGATGCCGACGGAGGAGCGCGGCTCTATCGGAAATGTCCGGCCCACAGGCTGGCATACGGTAAAATATAACGATATCATAGACGGAAATTATCTATATAACAGATGTCATCTGATTGGGTATCTTCTGTCCGGCGAGAACGCCAATGAGCGGAACCTGATTACCGGGACCCGGTATCTGAACGTCCAGGGGATGCTGCCCTATGAGAATATGATAGCGGACTATGTGACGGAGAGCGGGAACCATGTCCTCTACCGGGTCACGCCCGTTTTCGAGGGGGACAATCTGCTGGCTTCCGGCGTGCTGATGGAGGCCAGGTCCGTGGAAGACAACGGAGAGGCCATCTCCTTCTGCGTCTACGCCTACAACGTGCAGCCCGGCATCGCAATCGACTACGCCACGGGGGAGAGCGCCATCGCCACGGATGCCCAGGTGCCGGCCTCTGCCCCGTCTGCGACCCAGGCCCCGCCGGAATCCACAGCGCCTTCCCAGAAGCCTGTCTCCGAATCCGCACAGGGGACAAGCCCTGAGTACGCCCCCGCGCCTGATCAGTCCCCCGCCCAGGACTCCGGAAACCAGCCTGCCCAGGAGCCGTCCGCCGAGCCAAGCGTCTCCCAGGAGGAGCAGCCCCAGGGAACCGCCTATATCCTGAACACGAATACCCACAAGTTCCACTACCCCACCTGCCGCAGCGTAAAGCAGATGAAGGAAACGAACAAGCAGGATTATACCGGAAACCGTGACGACGTCATCTCCATGGGATATGAGCCGTGTAAGAACTGCAATCCATAACCCGCCCTCACCCCTGTCCCCCAGCGCTCTCCATAGGGCTGTACCGCATCCGCACCTTGATGCCCTGGCCGTAATTCCCGAAGCCGTTCCCGAACAGGGTCAGCCCGCCTACGTGGACGGCATCCTCCCGCACCTCCATCCGGAAGCGGATGGTGCTCTTGTAGTCAAGGCCGAACCTGTCCAGGGTCACGTCCGATATCTTGAGGCCGTCCACGAAGGTGCCCCGGTGGTTGATCACCAGCATCTTCAGCAGCCCGTACTGGTTCCAGTTGGGGAA
>CAOOJO010000108.1 GCA_948496895.1 uncultured Acetatifactor sp.
CCCCTGACCCGGTTCACTTATCAGTCCTCCGGCGCTTCCCTGGCGGACATGCTGCTGGAGACAAAATATGTCATCCTGGTGCTGAACAGCTTCATCGCCATGTTCGGGGCCATGGATCTGCCCACCCATGGGCTGATCTATCTGTGCTACCGATATTTCTGGCTGGCGGCGTTGGCAGCGGCCCTGCTCATACCCATGCGCCTGTGGAACCGGACGGGGGACAGCCTCTGGGGCCACCGCGAAGACAGCCTGCCGGAAAGCGGCAGAAAAAAGAGGCTCGTATTTTACGGCAGCATGATACTGTTCTGCCTGATTACCGTAGGCTTGAGCCTCTTCTATTCCTATACCTGGGATTTCCAGCCCCAGGGAAGGTATATCATGCCGGTGCTGATACCGTTCATGTATGTGGTGGCTCTGGGCGTGCAGAAGCTGTGCGGGCTGCTGGAGGCCCTGGTGCTTTGGCTGGGGGCAGGGCTCGCCGGTGGAAAGGCCGCCTCGTTCCTGCCAAAGGCCGGTACGGTCTGCGGAAGGCTGTTGTGCATCGGCATCATGGTCTATGTGCTGTCAGCCTTCGCCTACAGCCTGTTCGGCTGTGTCCTGCCCCATTACGGTCAGAACGACAGCCTCTTTACTTTATTTGAGCTGAATCTGTAAAGGATTCCCTGGCTGCCTGCGTCTGTTTCTGACAAATTTGTATCGAAATCACGTCTATAGGAAATCGGTTAGCCGCTTTGCCAGTTTCTCCACCGCCTCCTGGTTCACCTCCACCTGGGCATCATGATAATGGGCCACTTCCGTATAAAGCTCATAGAAGCGCCTCTTTGCCTCAAAATTTTCGCTCAGGGGCACCTTCTGCGCATATCGTTCCAGCAGGCCGTAGCCTTTGCCGTTGGCATTGTCCAGCTGGTACAGGTCGAACTCGCTGTCCGCCCAGCAGCAGTGGAACGGATCGATTACGGCCACCGCCCGGCTCCTGTCCCTGTCCAGCATCACGTTCCATGTATTGTAGTCCCCGTGTATCAGCCGGGCCTGCGTGATAGGCCGGTCAAATATATCGCCGAACCGCTCCATGGACTGCCGGAATACCGAAAGCACCTTATCCGATATCTGCCCCTTCTCCCGAAGATGCCCTGCCTTCTCCACGATGCCCCGGGCAATCGGCTGGTAGTACTCCTGCCAGGTGGGGCAGTATGTCCCGGAGGACAGGATGCCGAACCCTTCGGGGTTCACGACCTTATGATATCCGATCAGATTGTCCACGATGCTCTCGCAGATGGACTCCCTGGCCTTAGCGGGCAGCTCCACAGGGTCGAAATTCCCGGCATTGACGCCCTCTATGTATTCCATGAAAAGCGCGTCCATGGGCAGGCCCGTCTGCTCCTTCTCCAGCACCCTGTAGATGCGCGGCATCCTTAACAGGGCATGCTCCGCCAGCAGCCTGGTCTGCCGGGCCTCCCTGACGGCCAGCCCGGGGAAAAGGTACAGCTTCAGAACCACGGTGCGCGGCTCCGCCTCCATCGAGACCAGAAAGACCCTCCCGTAGAATCCGCCGCCCAGTCCCCGGATGTCCCTGGGGGGAACCCCATAGCACTGCAGCACTGCTTCCCGAATCGTATCTTGCATACCTGTCCCTCCATTCCTCTTTTGGGAACCTGTCGTCCCTGCTACATTATATCCTATCTCCCGGGAGAGGGCAATAGGCTTCGCCTAACCCACCTGGTGGACGGCGAAAGCCCTCTGGGAAACTGTGTATCCCAAAGCCAGGAACCCGGCACCCACTGGCAATGCCAGCATCGCGTAAGGCGTTCCGCCAGCCAGCTGCCCCACGGCCATCAATGTCTCGAACTGCATCTGGTAAATCGGCAGCAGCGCCAAAAGCCGGAACAGCATGCTGGACTCTGCCACGGGCACCAGCGTAGGCACAATGTGGACCGCTGCGGAAGCCACTATGGCTATCATGGGATTCCGGCAGGCTGCCGATAGCACCAGCCCTATCCCGGCCGTGCACACTGCCCCTGTCAGGCTGAGCAGAATCTGATATCCCAGCAGGGCGACGCAGGTGATGTTGAAGGGGATATACCCTTCCGTCAGGGTCAGCGGGGCGAACAGGATGCTGCAGTCCAGCCCGTCGCTGCCATACAGCAGATACGCCGCCCCTATATTGCAGGCCGCCATCCCGACCGTGACCAGAACCGCCGCCAGAATCCCGGCCAGCGCCTTGGCACTGGCGCATTTCGTCCTGCCGTAGCGGCTGGCCAGGATGAGGCTGTCCACGCCCCCGTATTCGCCGCTGTAGACCGGCGCCAGCATGATGAGGATCACGAAGGACAGGAAGAGGAAGGACTTCTCCATATCCCTGCTGGCCCCGATCCAGCCGTCCACATAGCCGATGCGTATCTCCTCCTCCCCGAACACGTCCGCTACCCGCAGCCCGTTCCAGTTCCCGTACATATCCGAAAACCGGGCCGTCACCGCCGACTGCATGGCGTTCTGGTACAGGTAGATGGCGTTCAGCCCCTGGGGGCTGGATTTGGGCGCCAGCTCATCCATCATCTGCTGCACCTTTTCATCCGTCAGTTCCCCTGCATACCTTGCGGCGATTTCCTTGTCCAGCGCCACGGCCTCCCCGCCGGATGCCTGCCTGCCGCCGTAGGAGGCATACTTGTTCTGATAAGTGGAGAAAGTGAACAAGGCGGAAAAAAGAACCGCTGCCAACAGGGCCGCCTGGGTCAGCCTCCTCCCAAAGAGCTTGCGCAGCTCGAATCCAATCAGCTTCCTCATCTGATGTCCCCTCCCTTCCGTCCGCCATCCCTTCCGGCGCTCTGCTCCTGGAAATAGTACAGATACAGGTCTTCCAGGTTAGGCTCTACTAACTTCGCATCCCCCATGGGCTTCTCCCCGGCAATCACCCGCAGCACCGTGCGGCCGTCCCTCTCATTGCGCAGGTTGCTCACGTTCAGCTCCGCCACATACCTGTCCGCATGCTCCGCAGGGACCGAGCACTCCCACACCTGCCCACGGATTTCCGAGGTAATCTCGCCGGGCCTGCCGCAGTGGATGATCTGGCCAGATTTCATCACCAGAATCCGTTCCGCGATGAACTCCACGTCCGACACGATGTGGGTGGAAAGAATCACGATCCGCCCTTTGGAAAAGGCGCTGATCAGGTTGCGGAAGCGCACCCGCTCCTTTGGGTCAAGCCCCGTGGTGGGCTCGTCCAGAATCAATATCCGCGGGTCGTTCAGCATGGCCTGGGCGATTCCCAGCCGCTGCTTCATGCCGCCGGAAAAGGTCTTGATCCTGTGCTTCGCCTCCCGGGACAGCCCTACCTCCTCCAGAAGCCCCCATGCCTTCCTCTCCGCCGCTTTTCCCTCCAGGCCCTTCAGGGCGGCGATATAGAGCAGGAAATCCATGGCGCGGAAGTCCGGATAGTACCCGAATCCCTGGGGCAGATATCCCAACAGGTTCCGGTACTCCTCTCCCAGCCTGCCTATGCCCTGCCCGTCCAGCAGGATGCGGCCCCCGGTGGGACGCTGGAGGCCGCACAGCAGGCGCATCAGCGTGGTCTTCCCCGCGCCGTTGGCCCCCAGCAGCCCATAGACGCCCTCTGTCAGGGTGATGCTCATGCGGTTCACGGCTTTCTTTTTTCCATATTGCTTCGTCAGCTCCACAGTCTTTAGTTCCATGGTAAAAATCTCCTTTCTCGTTTTCAGGCGATAAGGAGATTGTAAGGTGGAAATTCCAAGATTCTATCTATTTTCCGGCGGATTTTTGGGGAACCTGATTTTCTTCTCTTTGGAATCCTCTGTTCTGAAAAAAGCCGTCACCTTTGCGCCGGAGGGCTGTCCGTTCTCCACCTTCAGCCATCCGCCGTGATGCTCGCAGAGCAGCCTGCAGATGTAGAGCCCAAGGCCGTAATGCTCCTCCCGCCCCTCCCCTGTGACAAAGGGGTTCTGGGCCTCCCGGAGCATCCTGGCATCGAAGCCGGGGCCATCGTCGTTCACCTCCAGCGCCAGGCCCTCGTCCTGCTCCCGCAGGACAAGGGTGACGCAGGCAGCGGCATACCGGACGGCATTCGCCACAAGATTGCCGACCACCTGGGACAGGAAAGCGCCGTCCAGGCAGAGGCGCCCGGATACCGTCCGGTTCTCCAGGCACAGCCTTTTCCCCTTCTCCCGGCATAGCATGTCCGCGCTCTCGTACAGCGCGGACGAAAGCTCCGTCAGGGAGAGCGGCCGGGCTTCCGGCTGCCTGTCCTCCAGCCGCTGGAGCTGGCTCATGCTCTCCACATAGCGCTCCAGACGGCGGATATGCCTCCCCATGGTGACGGCCGTGGCCCTGACCTCATCGTCCTCCTTTGCCTGGAGCAGCTCGTCGTAGCCCCGAAGCACTGTCAGGGGCGTGCGCAGATCGTGGGCGAAAGCGGCGTTCAGGCGCCTCCGCTCCTCCATCTGCCGCCACATCCTGGAAAAGCTGTCCCGCAGCGCAGCACGCATGGTCTCAAAGGACGCACACAGCTCCCCCAGCTCGTCCGCCCGCTCATACTGCAAAGTGAACTCCAGGTCACTGGCTGATATCTTCTCCGATGCCCTCTTCAGCTCTCCAAGAGGCTCCCTCAGCCGGTTCCTGTAAAAAAGAAAGGCTGCCGCCAGGATGCAGAGCCCGGAATAGACAGGAGCCGCCACCACAGGCAGAACCTCCAGCACGCGCAGAAGCCTTTCATCTTTCTCCGAAATCACCGTGGGGGTAGTCCCGATATTACCACCCTCCCCTAGCCGCTCGCCCTTTTCATTGGTCAGGTAATACCTTTCCCATTCTTGTGGGTAAGATTCGTAAACCGTCTTGCTCGCATAGCTGCAGACACCCTCTGTCCCGTAGCACAGCCCCAGGGCTATCACGGTAAACACGATTACATGCAGCACAAGGCTCCCCCGCAGGGACAGACCTCTGGCCCATTTCCTTATTTTGTCCATTTGTAGCCGCACCCCCAGACCGTCTCAATGTATGTCCTGTCCGTATGCTCTGCGATTTTGGTCCGCACCCTGCGGATGTGCTCTGACACTACAGAGCTGTCTCCATCGCTGTCATACCCCCATATCCGCTCATAGATGCGCTCCCTGTCGAACACCTGCCCCGGATTCTGGGCCAGCAGGGCAACGATGTCGAATTCCTTCTTCGTCAGGGCGATGGAGCTGCCCTGGCAGGACAGGCGCCTTCCGGCGAAATCGATGGTCAGGCCGTCTACAAACTTCACGGCAGTCTCTCCGCGGTGGCGCTCCTCCCGCCGCAGATGGGCCTGCACCCTGGCCTCCAGCTCTGCCAGGGAGAAGGGCTTCACGATGTAGTCGTCCCCGCCCGCCGCGAAGCCCTGCACCTTGTCCGTGTCCTCGATCCGGGCCGTGAGGAACAGGATGGGGCAGCCCACATGGCCACGGATTCGCTGGCAGACCTCCAGACCGTCCACGCCCGGCATGTTGATGTCCAACAGGATGATGTCCGGAACCCTCTGTGCCTGCTTCAGGGCCGAGTTTCCGTCAGAGGCCTCCAGCACCTCGTAGCCCTTCCCGGTAAAGAAGCCGGAAAGCATGGCCACGATGTCCGGCTCGTCGTCTGCTATCAGGATTCGGTATGCCATACTGCATCTCTCCTTTGATACTTTTCTTTTTAGTATAGCACTTAAAATCCAATTTTTTATCTATTTATTAAGTTTATGTATAAAAAATTGACACTGCCATAAAGGGAGAACGGATTCCGGAGAATCTGGACAACCAATTATGGAATAGCACCTGGTATTGAATAAGATAAAACGGCTGCGCAGGCAATAGAAATATCCCCTGCGCAGCTCCTTCTTACTGCTCCATCTGCCTCCCCAAAAACCCCGCGGCTGACTGCAGGAGCTTCTGCTCTACCTCGCCCATGCGTGTTTTATTATCATTCTGTAATAAAACAACGCTGCCGATGATGTCCCCCTCGCAGAGGATCGGCGCGATGGCCTCGTGCTGGTACTCGTCCCCGCCCTCGTCGCAGACCGGGATGAAGCTCCTGTCGCCCCGGGTGGCCATGATGGTCTCCCGGTTGTGGATCTTCTCCTCCATCTGCCTGCTGACGGACTTGTTCACCATCTGCTTGTAGCCCCCCGCCGCCGCGATGAACTGATCCCTGTCCGCGATCAGCGCCGCATGGCCGGAGACCTGGGCCAGGCTCTCCGCGTACTGCTTGGCAAAGGTGCTCATCTCCCCGATGGGCGAGTATTTCTTCAGGATGACCTGCCCCTCCCTGTCCGTGAAGATCTCCAGGGGATCCGACTCCCTGATGTGCAAGGTCCTGCGGATCTCCTTCGGAATGACTATCCTGCCCAAATCATCTATACGTCTCACAATTCCTGTCGCTTTCATAGATATCTTCCCTCCATTTATCGTGTCTTCTCAGGCTCCGGCCGCTGTGTGGGCCGGAAGCTTTTATCCATATGACGTGGAGTTAGTATCTGTAAAAAAAGGAATTATATGCATGTTCCGCAGACGCTAATCTTTTTCATATCCATTCCGTTTATAAAGCATCAAGAACACCAGAACGCTCACCGCCAGCTCCCCGAACAGCACCGCCATGTCCAACGGCGACATCACATACTTCTCCCCGGCTGCCAGGCGCTCCGTCATGCCTGTCATGACCCCGGTGAACAGGAATGCGGAAATTTTATGGAGCCCCTCGGACATGTTCCCGAATACCGGTATCATCATGAACACCATCAGGAAGGGATAGGAGATCAGGTTGGCGTTCATCTGGTTCTTGGCGCAGATCCCCACGATCATCCCCAGCACGCAGCTGGTGAGGGAGACCACCATGCTCACCAGGAAAAAGGGAACCCAGGGCACGATGTCCAGGGAGATCCCGCTGATGAACAGCACGATGTAATTCACTGCCATCAGCATCACGAAAGGAACCAGGATGCTGCCGATGAAATACTGCACGCCTGTAATAGAGGATGTCATCAGGGCCCGCAGCGTGTGGTTCTCCTTCTCCTCCGCGATGGAGGTGCCCACCATGATGAAGCCCTCCGCGCAGATGTTCATGGTGATTCCGATATTCAGGAGCACCCCGGTCAGGAACGGCACCAGGCTGCCCTCCGCATTGATTCCATAGAGGATCTTGCATGCATACACCATGCCGATGACCAGCACCGGCCCTATCATGATCATGGCGTTCCGGCTGATGCACAGCCATTTGATCTGGGTCACCGCCGCTAACTTATGCAGGCTGCCCAGGGCGCTGCCGCGCGCATTCCTTTCCATGGGCTGCGCAGTTCCATTCATACTTTTCATGTCCATAATCTCCTTGCTTTTATACGTTTTTTCGTTTATTTAGATTCTAGCCCGTAACTCTCTGGAACACGGTCTCTAAATCCGGCTTCCACTCGCTTTTCATACATTCAGGTCCTTCCCCGTGACCTCCAGGAACACTGACTCCAAGGTGGGCTCGCAGGAATGGATCCGCATAATCTCGTCCCTCTCCATCCACTGTGCGATCTTAACGATGTTCTCGGCGTTCTGGGGCAGCTCCAGCTCCCTGGCGTCTGCCAGCAGCACATGGTACTTTTTGTTGCGGTTGTACTTCAGGCAGATTTCCTGGGGAGAGCCGAACTCCACGATCTCCCCGTCATGGAGCAGCGCCACCCTGTCGCAGAGCTTGGTGGCCTCCTCCATGTTGTGGGTGGTGAGGAAGATCGCCATCCCCTGCTCCTTCAGCTCCAGCAGCATCCGGTGGATGGCCACGGCGGTGGAGGGATCCAGGCCGCTGGTGGGCTCATCCAGGAATAAGACCCTGGGCTTGTGCAGCACCGCCCGGGCCAGGACAAGCCGCTGGGTCTGGCCTTTGGAGAGCTTCCCGGCGGGTTTGTTCCTGTGCTCCCCAAGCCCTACCTGAGTCAGCACCTTCTCCACCCTCTCCCGGGACACCTGCCATATCCCGGCAAACACGTAGAGGTTCTGCCATACGGTCATCTTCTTGTAGATGCCGCTGTTGTCCGAGACCACACCGATTTTTTCGTAAATGGACTCGTCGATGTTGGAAGAGTCCGTGCCAAGAAGCC
>CAOOJO010000109.1 GCA_948496895.1 uncultured Acetatifactor sp.
AATGAAGAAGAAAGGACTGTGAAGCCATGCAACTGAGGCGATTGTTCACCACGGACAGCGTCAAAGGAACCAAAAATTACCTGAAGACGCAAAAGAACTATGAAATCATCCGCACGGTCATCTATTTCGCCATCTCCATCTCCCTGTTCGTGGCGGGATACATCCAGACAGGCCGGAGAGCAAATCTGCTCAGCATCGTAGCCGTATTGGGATGCCTTCCCGCCAGCAAGAGCGCGGTGGGAGCCATCATGTTCCTGCGGTTTAGGAGCTGCGCGGAAGATATCGCCGCGGAAATCGAAGAGCATGCCCAGGGCCTGGCCTGTCTGTACGACATGGTGTTCACTTCCTATAAGAAAAATTATGTGGTAAGCCATCTGGCTGTCTGCGGCAATACTGTCTGCGGCTTCGCGGAGGGCGGAAGTACGTTGGCAGAACTGGAGGAGGCGCATTCCAATGAATTCTATAAGCACATTGGCGACATCCTGAAGGCGGATGGCCACAAGAACGTCACCGTAAAGATATTTACGAACCTGGCGAAATATACGGAGCGGCTGGAGCAGATGAAGGAATTGGAACCGAAGGAGAAATCGACCCAGTCCATCATCTCCACATTGAAGAGCGTGGCGCTATAGGCCAGGAGCATCTATCTGGAAAAGCATCGGCGGAACATGGAGAGATGGTAGCGGGCCAGGGACAGTCGGAGGAATCAAATGCAGTCAGTAAGAATCGGAGCGAACCAGGCCGGACAGCGGCTGGACAAATTCCTACATAAATACCTTCCCCTTGCCGGGAACGCTTTCCTGTACAAGATGCTGCGCAAGAAAAACATCACCCTGAACGGGAAAAAGGCGGAAGGGCGGGAGATTCTTTCTGTGGGCGATGAGGTGCGCACCTTTTTTTCAGATGAGACCTTCGGGAAGTTCTCTGGCAAAGCCTCTGTTCAGGCAGAGATTCCCGCGGGGGAATATTGGGCGGCCTACCGGAAGCTCCAGGGCATCACGGTGCTATATGAGGACGGCGACTTCCTGATCATGAACAAGCCCGCCGGCATCCTGACCCAGAAAGCGGCTCCCGGCGACATAAGCCTGAACGAATGGATGATTGGATACCTGCTGTCGAAGGATTCCGCTTTTGTCCGGGAGCTTTCCACCTTCCGCCCATCCGTCTGCAACCGGCTGGACAGGAACACCAGCGGCATCGTGCTGGGGGGTAAAAGCCTGGCGGGGCTGCAGTACCTGAGTGAATGCATCAGGGAGCGCACCCTGCGGAAATTCTACCGGACAATCTGCGTGGGAGAGCTGCGGGAAGCGGCATCCCTACAGGGCTATCTCGTCAAGGATGCCCGCAGGAACCAGGTGGAGGTATCCAGACTCAGGATGGCGGAGAACGGAAATCCTGTCGAAAAGGCCGTTCCCATCCAAACAGCTTATTTCCCCCTTGCCGTCACGAAGCGCTATACCCTGCTGGAGGTAGAGCTTGTGACCGGAAAAAGCCATCAGATTCGCGCCCAGCTGGCAGAGCTGGGCCATCCCCTGATAGGAGACGCCAAATACGGCCTGGAATCCGTGAACCGGGAATTGCGCAGGCGCTACGGCCTGTCCCATCAGCTATTGCATGCCAGCCGGGTCACCTTTCCGGAAGCGCTGGCGGGGCCAGGCAGCGCCCTGAGCGGACGGACTGTCACAGCGCCCTGTCCGGAGCTGTTTGGAAGCCTGGAGCGGGAACTGTTCGGTTTCAGGGAACAGGCGTAAAAACGAATGCAGTTCGGAAAAACGTGGAAAGCGATTAGGAAAAGCAAATGGCTACATGGAATTCCCGGGGGCTGCGGGGCTCCACGCTGGAGGATATGATCAACAGGACTAATGAAAAATATTCCGACGCGGGCCTGGCCCTGATACAGAAGGTGCCCACCCCCATCACCCCCATCAAGATAGACAAGGAGAACCACCAGATCACCCTGGCCTATTTCGAGCAGAAGAGCACAGTGGATTATATCGGCGCGGTACAGGGGCTTCCCGTCTGCTTCGATGCCAAGGAATGCGCCGCGGATACCTTTGCCCTGCAGAACATCCATGCCCACCAGGTAAGCTTCATGGAGAAGTTCGAGAAGCAGGGAGGAATCTCCTTTTTCCTGATTTACTATACGCACAAGGATATCTTCTATTATCTGCCGCTACAGATGCTGCTGTTCTTCTGGAACCGGGCAAAGGAGGGCGGCAGGAAAAGCTTCCGCTACGGGGAGCTGAACCCGGAATACATCCTGCCCCGCAAGCATGGAATCCTGGTTCCTTATCTGGACATTCTCCAAAAAGACCTGGAGGACAGGGCTTGACAGGGGCAGTGTCATCCGATATACTAAGGTAGTTGATGCGCTGTCATGGTAGCGGGACAGTGCGTTAATGTATGAAAGCGGTATGGAGCCGTGAAAATATTGACCGAATCGCATTGACCGGAACGGTTGCGATGACCGATTGAGTCAATGCGCAGAATGGTAGCAGAGAGGGACAGAACGCTCATGAGCCAGCGATTGTTGCATACGCCGGAGGGAGTCCGGGACATCTACGGAAAAGAATACGAGGAAAAGCTATATGTGGAGAAGCAGCTAAAGGACTGCATCCATCTCTATGGCTACCGGGACATCCAGACCCCCACCTTTGAATTCTTTGATGTGTTCTCCAGGGAAATCGGCACTACGCCCAGCAAGGAGCTGTATAAGTTCTTCGACAAGGACGGGAATACCCTGGTTCTGCGGCCGGACTTCACGCCCTCCATCGCCCGGTGCGCCGCGAAATATTTCAGCGAGGAAAGGCATCCTCTGCGCTTCAGCTACATAGGCAATACCTTCACCAACACCTCCAACCTTCAGGGGAAGCTGAAGGAGGTGACCCAACTGGGCGCGGAGCTGATCGGCGACCCCTCCGTGGAAGCGGATGCGGAAATCATCTCCATGGTGATTCGGGCGCTTCTGGGCGCGGGCCTGAAGCGTTTCCAGGTGGCAATCGGCGATGCGGAATATTTCAAGGGGCTCTGCGAGGAAGCCGGGCTGGACGAGGACACCGAGCTGGAGCTGCGCTCCTTCATCTCCGGGAAGAATTATTTCGGGGCACAGGAGCTTCTGACGGAACGGAATGTGGCGGAGCCCTATCGGAGCAGGCTCTTAAAGGTGGCGGACATGTTCGGCGATATGGGATCCCTGGCGGAGGCCGGAGCCATGGCGGAGAACGTCCGTTCCCTGGCGGCCATCCGTCGCCTGGAGAGACTTTATTCCCTGCTGGAGCTGTACGGCGTGGAATCCCATGTCTCCTTCGACCTCGGCATGCTCAGCAAATACCGGTATTACACAGGGACGATCTTCAAGGCGTATACCTATGGCGTGGGAGAGGCCATAGTAAAAGGCGGCAGATATGACAGGCTGCTGCTGCAGTTCGGCAAGGACGCCCCCGCGGTGGGCTTCGTCATCGTGGTGGACAGCATCATGGAAGCGCTTTCCAGGCAGGACGCGAAGCTGCCTGCCCCGGAGGAAGTCCGGCAGATTTTCTATACCGCGGAAGATTTCGCGGAAAAGCTGGCCACGGCGCAGCGGCTGCGGCGGGAGGGAATCGCGGCTGTGCTGCTTCCTATGGAATGCGCTTCTTCCATGGAAGATTCCATGGAAGAGGGGCATACCTCGGAAGGAGAGCAATCCAGGCAAGAGGAGCATTCCAGGGAGGGCGGAAGATGAGCATGAACAGATACCTGACCTTCGCCCTGGCCAAGGGGCGTCTCGCGAACCAGACGCTGGAGCTCTTCGAGGAGATGGGAATCGCCTGCGAGGAGATGAGGGATAAAAATACAAGGAAGCTGATATTCGTAAACGAGGAATGGAAGCTGAAATTCTTCCTGGCCAAGGGCCCTGACGTGCCTACCTACGTAGAGTACGGCGCCGCGGATATCGGCGTGGCCGGGCGGGACACCGTCCTGGAGGAGAACCGGAATGTATATGAGGTGCTGGACTTAGGCTTTGGGAAGTGCAGGATGTGCGTCTGCGGGCCGGAAGCCGCTGGAGACCTTCTCCTGCACCATGAGCGCATCCGTGTGGCCAGCAAATACCCGAACATCGCCAGGGACTATTTCTACAACAAAAAGCACCAGACCGTGGACATCATCAAGCTGAACGGCTCTGTGGAGCTGGGACCTCTGGTAGGCTTGTCGGATGTGATAGTGGATATCGTGGAGACCGGCTCCACCCTGCGTGAGAACGGGCTGGACGTATTGGAGGAGGTCTGCGGCCTCTCCGCGAGGATGATCGTCAACCCGGTGGCCATGCAGATGGAGCGGGAGCGGATTCAGGAGCTGGTGCTGGGTCTGCGGGAGAAGCTTAGCCGCCAGGCGGCGCGCGCCGAAGCGCGCAGAGGAGTATAAATTATGAGAATCGTAAAATTGACAGCACAGACAAAAGCAAACCTATTGAATGACCTCCTGGGGAGGAGTCCGAACAACTACTCCGCCTATGAGAGCACCGTAAACGGTATCCTGGAGGACATCCGCAGGGACGGGGACAAGGCCTTGTTCGACTATACCCTGAAATTCGACAGATACGCTCTGAATGCGGATAACATCAAGGTGACAAGGGAAGAAATCGACGCGGCCTACGGCCTGCTGGACGAAAATCTGGTGAGGGTCATCCGGCGCTCCGCTGAAAACATTCGCGCCTTCCACCAGAAGCAGCTTCGCAACAGCTGGTTCGCCCCCGGCGAGGACGGCACGATCCTGGGAGTGAAATTCACCCCTGTGGCCAGGGCAGGCGTCTACGTGCCCGGCGGAAAGGCCGCCTATCCCTCCAGCGTCCTGATGAACGTGATTCCCGCCAAGGTAGCCGGAGTGGGGGAGATCATCATGACCACGCCGCCGAACGCAGAGGGAAAAGTCAATCCGGGCACCCTAGTAGCTGCCGACATCGCCGGCGTAGACACCATTTATAAGGCAGGCGGCGCCCAGGCGATAGGAGCCATGGCCTTCGGCACCCAGTCCATCCCCAAGGTGGACAAGCTCACAGGCCCTGGCAATATCTTCGTGGCCCTGGCCAAAAAGGCGGTGTATGGCTATGTGGGAATCGATTCCATAGCAGGCCCCAGCGAAATCCTGGTACTGGCGGACGATACCGCCAACCCGAAATATGTGGCGGCAGACCTGCTCTCCCAGGCGGAGCATGACGAGCTGGCCAGCGCCATCCTGATCACTACCTCCGGAGAGCTTGCGGAGCAGGTCTCCGCCCAGGTGGACGTCCTCACGGAAAAGCTGTCCAGAAAGGAAATCATCCAAAAATCCTTGGACAACTACGGCTATATCCTGCTGGCCGAGAGCATGGAGGAGGCCATCGACGCTGCCAACGAGATTGCTTCCGAGCATCTGGAAATCCTCACGGCCAATCCCTATGAGGAGATGACGAAGATCCGCAATGCCGGGGCGATTTTCCTGGGAGAATACTCCTCCGAGCCGCTGGGGGACTACTTTGCCGGGCCCAACCATATCCTGCCCACAAACGGTACGGCGAAATTTTTCTCACCGCTGAACGTAGACGACTTCATGAAAAAGACCAGTATCATCTCATATTCCAGAGAGGCGCTGGGCAGAGTACATAGAGACATTGAAGCCTTCGCCGAGAGCGAGGGGCTCACCGCCCATGCGGGCAGCATCCGAATCCGTTTTGAAGAAAGCTGAGAGGCAAAAAGAGCATTCACAAGGAGTGGACATGACGAGGACAGCGACCATAGAAAGGAAAACGAAAGAGACGGCGATTTCCGTCCATCTGAATCTGGACGGCACCGGGGAATCCCAAATCTCCACGGGCATCGGTTTCTTCGACCATATGCTGGAGGGCTTTTCCAGGCACGGCTTCTTCGACCTGCGCTGCCATGTGGAGGGGGATCTCCATGTGGACGGACACCATACCGTGGAGGATACGGGCATCGTGCTGGGCCAGGCCATCGCCAAAGCGGTGGGAGACAAGAAGGGCATCCGCAGATACGGCTATTTCGTCCTGCCCATGGACGATGCCCTGGTGCTGTGCGCCGTGGATCTCTGCGGCAGGCCCTACCTGAATTTCGATGCCTCGTTCCCCACAGAGCGCGTGGGAAATCTGGATACGGAGCTGGTGCGGGAGTTCTTCTACGCGGTGTCCTACAGCGCCGGGATGAACCTGCATATCAAGCTCCTTAACGGCTCCAATGCCCACCACATAGCGGAGGCCATGTTCAAGGCCTTCGCCAAAGCGCTGGACATGGCCACAGGCGCGGAGCCCCGGCTCAAGGACGTGCTCAGCACAAAGGGGAGCCTGTGAGGAAAATGAAGAAGGGCATTCAAATGAAGAAGGGCATTCATAGGAAGAAGAGCATTCATTGCGATAAAAGATACCAACCAAACAAATGAGGTCATATCATGCTAGTAAAAAAATTCGTACCATGTATCTACCTGTATAACGGCCACGCGGTAAGGCGGCTCACGGACACCTCCGTGGTGGAGACGGATCCTTTGCGCCTGGTGCGCCTGTACAACGAGAGCAACGCTGACGGACTTGTAGTATTTGACCTGTCCACGGACGATGCAGGCCATGAGGAAGCGCTGGACATCCTCAAGGAAATCTGCGCCACCGCGGAGATGGAGGTCACAGGGGCAGGCAATGTGAAACGGCTGGAGGATGTGAAGAAGCTGCTTTACGCCGGCTGCAGGCGGACCGTCCTGGATTACACCAAAGACAGCAACGTCGCCCTCACGAAAGAAGCCTCCCAGAGATTCGGCCGGGACAAGCTTCTCGCTTCCGGCGACAGCGCGGATATTTTCGCGCAAAACAGGGAACTGTTGGAAGCCTATGTATCGGGCATGATCCTTTTGAACCCACATCAGATCAGAGAGACCCAGGCCGCTGTAGCGCTGCCCTTTCTGGTGGAGGTGAACCAGATTGCCCTGAACAAGCTGATGGAAATTTTTGCCTACGAGAATGTCTGCGGCGTCACCGGGAACACGATCAACGACAATTACCGCGACATCTTGGCGCTGAAGGGCTTATGTAAGGAGAATGGGATTTTGGTGGAGACTTTTGAAGCTGCCCTGCAATGGGAAGACCTGCGCAAGAACGCGGACGGCCTGATTCCTGTCATCGTACAGGACTACCGCACCGGGGAGGTACTGATGATGGCCTATATGAACGAGGAGGCCTACGGGCAGACGATTCGCACGGGCCGGATGACGTATTTTAGCCGCAGCCGCGGGCAGCTCTGGCTGAAAGGCGAGACCAGCGGCCATTTCCAGTATCTCAAAAGCCTCACCGCGGACTGCGACAGCGACACGCTGCTGGCCAAAGTCTCCCAGGTGGGCGCTGCCTGCCACACAGGGGCCAGGAGCTGCTTCTTTCAGGAAATCGTCAAAAAAGAGGCAGAGGAGACCGCCAACCCCCTGCAGGTATTTGAGGAAGTCTATGATGTAATCAAGGACAGGAAAATCCATCCCAAGGAGGGTTCCTACACCAACTACCTCTTCGACAAGGGAATCGACAAGATTCTCAAAAAGCTGGGAGAGGAAGCCACGGAGATCGTCATCGCCGCCAAGAACCCGGGCGCGAACGAAGTCAAGTACGAGATAAGCGATTTTCTATACCATATGATGGTGCTGATGGCGGAGAAGGACATCAGTTGGGAAGAAATCACCACAGAGCTGGCCAACCGTTAAGGAGGCCAGCTCTCTGTCACGCCTGTGCCTTCTGCCCGTCGGCCCCTCTGTTCAGGATGCCGTTCAGCCTGGTAAAGAGCATGATGGCAGTGACGCTGGCCGCCAGGATGTCGCTGACAGGCTCCGCCACGAATACGCCGAAGACCTGATCCGACAGAATCTGGGGCAGGATGAAAATCAGGGGAATCAGCAGCACCAGCTTGCGCAGACAGGCCATCAGCAGGCTGATTTTGGCCTGTCCCAGGGCCATGAAAGTCTGCTGGCAGCCAATCTGTATGCCGGTGGAGAAGATGCCCGCCATGTAGATCCGCATGGCCCACACTGTGTACTCCACCAGAGCCCCGTCGCTGCTGAAAATGCCCGCGAACATCT
>CAOOJO010000110.1 GCA_948496895.1 uncultured Acetatifactor sp.
CGGTTCAGCTCATTGTCCTCCACCAGGAGGATGCGCTTGCCCGTGAAATCCGCCGCCGCCCAGGAGGCGGACTCGTTCTCCTTCTCCAGGAGATGGTTGGCGGCCAGCAGGGCGGCCTTCAAGTCCGACATGAACAGCGGCTTGGCGCAGAAGGCGGTGACCCCTGCCTGCTTGGCCTCCTCCTCGATGTCCGTCCAGTCGTAGGCGGTGAGGATGATGATGGGGACTTCGTGACCGATGGCCTCGCGGATGCGCCTGCAGGTCTCCAGCCCGCTCATCTCCGGCATCTGCCAGTCGATGATATAGGTGTGGTAGGAATCCCCCTCGTTGTAAGCGCTCTTGGCCCGGTAGACCGCCTCCTTTCCGGAGGTAGTCCACTCCGCCCGCATGCCGATCTGGGTCAGCATCTTGCTCACGCTCTCACAGCTATCGCAGTCGTCGTCCACCACGATGGCCCGGAGCCCATCCAGCTCCTTGATCTGCGCCGCGTTCCGTTCGATATCCTGGAGCTTCAGGCTCAGCGCCACCTTAAACTCGCTGCCCTTCCCCTTCTCGCTCTCCACGGTGATGGTGCCGCCCATCATATCCACGATGTTCTTGGTGATGGCCATCCCCAGGCCCGTGCCCTGTATGCCGGTCTTTGTGGTGCTGGCCTCCCGCTCGAAAGGCTCGAAGATATGCTCCACGAATTCCGGTGCCATGCCGATGCCATTGTCCTTGACGGTAAATATGTAGTCGCCCCTGCCCCGGTGGAAGGTGGTCTGCTGCTGGATGCGGAAGCTTACGGTACCTCCCGCGGGGGTATACTTCACGGCATTGCTCAGGAGGTTCACGAAGACCTGGCTCAGCTTCAGGGGATCGGCGATTACATCCTCATTGTTCACATTGAAGGTATCGATGAACAGCTCCAGCCGCTTGGCTGCCACCTGGGGCTGGATGATGTTGACCAGATTGTGGGTCAGCTCGGAGATGTTGCATTCCTGCTCCTTGATTTGCACCTTTCCGCTCTCGATGCGGCTCATGTCCAGGATGTCGTTGATCAGGCTCAGGAGATGGTTGCTGGAGGAGAGCACCTTCTGCAGGCAGTCCCGCACCTGATCCTTATTGTCGATATGGCTGGCCGCGATGGTGGCGAAGCCGATGATGGCGTTCATGGGGGTGCGTATGTCGTGGGACATATTGGAGAGGAAGGTAGTCTTGGCCTGATTGGCCCGCTGGGCCTGCAGCAGGGCCTCCTGCAGGGCGTGGGTCTGCTCCCGCTGCTTCTGTACCTGGGCCGTGATGTCCTTGGACACCACCATGACCATGATGTCCCCCGTGGCATTCTCCCGGTTCATGATGAAGGACTGCCGCACGCACATGGGCTGTTCTGCCTGGGCCCAGTAGTCCACATTGACCTCCATCTCCCCCTGCTCGAAGCGCTGCCGCAGATTCTCCAGGCCGGTCACGGCCCCATACTCCTCCAGGGATTCCTCCATGATGAAGGACTTCCATCTCTCAAAGCAGTCCGAGGCGGCGCAGGGGGCCTTCAGCCCTGCCTTTTCCAGCAGGGAGAACTGCCGCCCGTCTATGGAGCGGACGACGTCTTGCTCGATCAAATCCCGGGTGAGGTTGAACTCAAAGGTACAGAAGGCTGTGGAGGTGATGGCAATCCGGTACTGCCGTTCCTTGCGGTTCATGACGGACAGCTCCTTCTGGCTCTGCAGCTCCCGCAGCTTCAGCTCGGTGATGTTCTGCCGGACGAAGAGGATGCGGACGGTTCGCCCCTTCTCCCGCTGGAGGCGCACCGCGATCAGGTGCTCCCAGTCCTCCTTGCCGTCCCGGGAGACATGGCACTCATAGGTGAAGGTGTCCTGCTCCGACAGAATCTCCGCGATGGAGTCAGGGCGGAAAGTCGCAAGGAACCGCTCCCTCTCCTCGTCCCCGATGATGTCCTGTGCGTTGCTTCGGATGATGTCGTCATAGGAGCCCTCCATGCCCAGGCTGCTGCTCAGCGGCTGGATGCCGTCCATGTAGGAATAGGTGTTGGCCTCCAGATCCACCGTGAGATACCTGGAGGAGAAGAGGGTGTTCAGCCCGTCCAGCACATAGCCCAGCTGGGTGTTGCGCTTTTCCAGCAGCTTTCGCTGCATGCGGCTGTGCAATAGTAAGACAATTATGTAGACAACGAACAGGCAGATTAAAATGACCTGTAGGACCATGCCGGCATGGTTGGCCTCCCGGATCATAGAGTCTGACACGCTCTGGGGAAAGGCCTGGACCAGCACATATTCGCTGTCCGGTATGTGGAATACGCAGAGATTGTCGGAGGGGCTCTCGGGCATGCACAGGAAGCCCGCGCTCCCGGCGCCGCGCTGGAAGGTCTCCAGGATGGCGTCAGCGGTTTCGGCATCGATATCGCCGGAATCTAACAGCAGCTCAGACAGAGACTGATCCAGGCCGTTGCTGCCCGAGCTGGCGATGACCTCCCCCTCCCGGGTGCACAGATAGGTATCCGCCAGTACGCCGAAGTAGCTGGCAGTCAGCATGTCCCGCAGGTAATCCTCCGCGAAGTACAGCCCCAGCAGCACCCCGAGGATTTCGCCATCGTGCTCTACAGGGGCGTAGAATACCGTCATCGTCTGGTCGTTCAGCATGGATTTGACGACTTCCACGCCGCTCTCCCCCTGCATCCCGTTCAGATAATAGTCCCGGTTCCGGCTGTCACTGGTCTGACCGTCGGAGGTTATATTGAGTCCCTGGGCATTGGTGAAGTAGATGGCATCAAAGGATGCGTGCTCTTCCATCCCTTTCAGCAGCTCGGGGGTAATCTCCGGCTGGTTCTGGCTGGCACCCAGCAGATAGGCGTAGTTGCGCACCCGTAGCTGGGCGCTGATGAACTCCCCCCTAAGCCGCCGGGACACCTGGTCGGCGGAATCCATGGCGTAATTCAGGTTCTGCGTCTCAATCCGCTTCCTGTTGGTGTCCGAATACCATTGGAACAGCAGGAAGATGCCTGCCAACAGGATACAGACATAGACTATGTTTTTCCAGTTTCTTTTCTGTGCATGCATAAAAATCTCCCCCGTCCGCACATGGCCCATATGGAAACAGGATGGACGCGATGCGCTTGTGTGCCAATATTATACCACCTGGGCGGCAGTTTTTGAAGACATATTTTTTGGCAGTCTTTACGGATTCGGAATAATATGGTATACTGGTAAAAAGAAATGATAACCGCTTGTTACAAATACGGACGATACTATGGAAAAGGGAGTGATGAAATGGCGACGTTAAAGGATGTGGCGAGGGAATCGGGGCTTACGGTAGGTACGGTGTCCCGGGTACTGAACAACAGGGGGTACATCAGCGACAAGGCCCGGGAGAAGGTGGAGCAGGCCATGAAGAAGCTGAACTACCAGCCCAATGAGGTGGCCCGTTCCCTGTCCAAGAGCAGCAGCAACACCATAGGGCTCATCGTGCCGCATATCCGCCATCCGTATTTTATAGAAATGATCAGCCATCTGGAGTACCAGGCCTATCAGAAGGGGTACAGGATACTGCTGTGCAATTCCCGGAACATACAGGAGAAGGAAAGGGAATACATCGAGATCTGCACCGGCAACAAGGTGGCGGGGATCATTCTGTGCAGCGGCACCGTGCCAGTGGAGGTGTTCGACAAGATCGGGATTTCCGTGGTCACCATCGAGCGGTTCCTGGACAACGGCACGGCGGCGGTGGAATGCGACAACAGACAGGGGGGCGTGCTGGCCGCGGAGAAGCTGATCGCCTGCGGCTGCAGGAACCTGCTCCATGTGGGGAACATCGGGGGCGTCTTCATGCCCGCGGACATGCGCACCGAGGGCTTCCGGGAGGTCTGCGAGAGGGAGCATGTGCACTTTGAGGAGATCCTCACGGAGGAAATCCAGTATGACAGCATGATGTACGAGGACATGCTGGAGGAGGCCCTGCGGAAATATCCGAAGACCGACGGGCTGTTCGTGAACAGCGACGTCATCGCCGCCCAGACCCTGCAGGCCTGCGGGAGGCTCCATATTCCGGTGCCGGAGCGGCTGAAGATCATCGGGTTCGACGACGTGTTCCTATCCACCCTTACCACGCCCCAGCTTACCACCATCCACCAGCCCGCCAGGGAAATGGCGGAGATCGCCGTCAACCTCCTCCACGATTCCGTCTCCGGGAAGGTGGTTCCCAAGCGGACGGTGCTTCCGGTGCGCCTGGTGGAGAGGGGGACTACGTAAGGAAAATGGATGATTATGGAGGATTTAGGCAAGGGGTCCTACGTTCTGGGAGAGCGGAGGGCTCCTTTTTTGTGGAAAAGCACATAAATAACCGCCGAAATCCATGTACGGCGCTGGGGAGAGGGGCTTCCCCGGCCGCTCTGGGGGCAGGGGAGGGATGGGAAGCGGACGGGAAACGGACAGGAACAGTCGTTCTGTAGGCGGCCGAAGGGCCGAAATTCCTGGAATTGCGCGGGGGTGGGCCTATGAAATCGAAAAATAAGTAAGAATATGTTATCGTATAGTCAACAAATATGACAAAGGCTTATCATATGATAAAAACAGTTCATATTTCAGAAATATAGTAAATATATACAAAAATCAGGCCAAAAATGAGAAAATACGGGCCTGTTTTTGACTATAATCACGAAAAATATGTTAAGCGGTTGACATATAAAAACGGCTGTGCTATGATCATGTCATGCAAAACGGAACAGGGTCATACCTGATCGGGCAATCAAGCCGGAAACGGCCCCAAATCATGAAAAAGGCGCAGAGGCGCCATTAAGGAGGAAAAGAGACATGAGAAAGAAGCTACTTGCAATGATGCTGGCCACAGCGATGGGACTCTCCCTGACGGCATGCGGTGGGGAGGGCGGCAGCGGCGGCTCCTCAGGAGACGGGAAGGTATCCATCACCATCTTCAACTCCAAGTCAGAGGTGCAGAGCCAGTTCGAGGCCATGGCCGAGGAGTACAGCAAGGCAAAGGGCGTAGATGTGGAAATCTACTATTCCAATGACACCGTGGCGGCCCACATGGCCACAAAGTATTCCGCCAACGATCCTTACACCATCTCCATGGTGGACGCCAAGGACATCTACTCTCTGGCGGAGGAGCACGCGGCAGACCTGAGCAATGAGAAATGGGTGGCCAACACGGATTACGCCATCTCCGTAGGCGGCAAGGTGGTAGGCTTCCCGGTATGCGTGGAGGCCAGAGGCGTCATCTACAACGCGGAGGCCATCGAGGGCATCACCGGAAAGGAGTTCAAGCCGGAGGAGTACAAGACCCTGGACGCCTTCCAGGGGCTGCTGGATGAGCTGGTGGCAGGGGGCATGGAGACGCCCACGGGCATCATGAAGGAGGACTGGTCCCTGGGCGCGCAGTTCCTGTGCGAGGTCTATGAGGAGCAGCCGGACGTGGAAGCCTACATAAGCGCCCTTCACGCAGGCACTGCCGACCTGGCGAACAACCCCAAGTGGACTGCCAAGATGGATACCTTCGACGCCCTGAAGAAATACAATTACGCCGCGGGTTCCCCTGTGGCCGCGGAGCGCGAGGTGACGGAGCAGAAGCTGGCCGAGGGCGAGATCGCCTTCATGTTCGGCGGCAACTGGGACTGGTCCGTGATCAACGCCTATGAGTATTCCGAGAAGATGGGCATGATGCCCGTTCCCCAGAACACCGACGACGGCGCCAACGAGAAGCTGGTGGGCGGCGGATCCAAGTACATGTTCATCGATTCCTCCGAGAACACCTCCGACGAGCAGAGGCAGGCGGCCAAGGACTTCCTGAACTGGATCGTGTTCGAGGCGGACGGGAACGCCTTCCTCACCGAGCAGTGCGCCCTTGTCCCCGCCTTCAGCAATGTCAACGCGGACGCGCTGGATCCCCTGTCCGCTTCCGTAAAGAAGTACGCGGACGAAGGGAAGCTGATCGACAACTACAACTACTTCCCGGACGACCATCTCTCCAAGTGCGGCGCCTCCTTCCAGAAATATCTGGCGGACCAGATAGACAGGGCTGGCTTCGCGGCTGAGATCGAGGATTACTGGAAGAACACCGCGCCTGTGGAGCACTGATCTGGCAGGATTCTGACATCTGGCTCCCGCGGCGCTGCCCCTGCCCCCTGGGCGCGGCAGCCGGGCAGCGCCCGCGGAGGGCATTCCAATGGATTCCAATGGAAGAAAAGCATTTCAATAGAAGAAAAGCATTCCAGGAAGGATTGAGACTATGAAAACAAATACCATGTCCTACAAATGCAAACAATTCATGATGTTTGCAGGGGTGACGACCTTTATATTCATCGCTGTCGTCATTGTCCCCTTCATATATGGCTTCTATCTGACCTTTACCAGCTGGGATGGCGTGTCCTCCCAGAAGCCCTTTGTGGGAATCGCCAATTATGTGGCGTCCTTCTCGGACGTGGCCTACTGGCAGGCCCTGGGCAGGACGGTGATCTACTCCGCCATCGCGGTGATCCTGGTGAACGTGGTGGCCTTCATCCTGGCGTTCCTTGTGACCAGCGGCGTCAAGGGCCAGAACTTCTTCCGGGCAGGATTCTTCATCCCGAACCTGATCGGCGGCATCGTTCTGGGCTACATCTGGAAATTCGTGTTCAACCGTGCTTTCGTCGCCGTTGGCGAGGCCCTTTCCATCGGTGCCCTTTCCACCTCCTGGCTGGCTACCACCAATGGCGCCATGCTCTGCCTAATCATCGTCTCCGTGTGGCAGTACGCAGGCTATATGATGCTGATCTACGTGGCCGGGTTCATGAGCGTGTCGGCTGACGTGCTGGAGGCCGCCAGGATAGACGGCTGCACCAACACCCAGTCCATCATCAAGATTTCCATCCCCCTGATGGTATCGTCCTTTGTCCAGTGCCTGTTCCTGACCATCACCAGATGCTTCATGGTGTACGATGTGAACCTGTCCCTGACGAACGGCGAACCCTTCAACAGCTCGGTTATGGCAGCCATGCATGTGTATAACCAGGCGTTCACCTATAAAAACTATGGTACCGGCCAGGCCGAGGCACTGATCCTCTTCATTGTATGCGCAGTGGTAGGCGTGCTTCAGGTCAGCATCGGTAAGAAAGCGGAGGTGTCAGCATAATGGATGATTTGAATGAAAGAGCAGCCAGAAACCGAAAAATCAAACATGCCGTCTTCATGGTGGTACTGATCGTATTGTTCGCTTGCTTTATCTTCCCGTTCCTGCTGGTGTTGATCAATGTATTCAAGGAGAAAGGGGACATCAATTCCAATCCCCTGGCGCTGGTGGGCTCCCGTGGCTTTACCCTGAAGAACTTCCCGGAGGCCATGGATAAGATGAATTTCTGGAGGTCCTTTGGGAACTCTATGGTTGTCACCGTATCCTCCACCATCTTCACGATCCTGCTGGCCTCCATGACGGCCTATGTGATCGTGCGCAATAAGTGGAAGGCCTGCGGCGCTTTGTTCGGCATGATGATCGCCTCCATGGTCATTCCCTTCCAGGTGCTGATGATTCCCCTGGTATCCTTCTACGGCGGCACCCTGGGGATCCTGAACAGCAGAGTGACATTGATATTCATGCATGTGGGATTCTCCCTGTCCATGGCCACGTTCATGTTCCACGGGGCGATCCACACCAATGTGCCCATAGCCCTGGAGGAGGCGGCCACCATCGACGGCTGCACCAAGTGGCAGACCTACTGGCAGATCGTGTTCCCTCTGCTGAAGCCTACGATTGCCACGGTGGCCATCATTGATGCCATGGCATTCTGGAACGACTATCTGCTGCCCAGCCTGGTACTGGGGAGAAAGGAAATGTACACGATTCCCATTGCCACCCAGGTATTCTACGGAACCTATTCCACGGACATCGGTCTGGTGATGGCGGCCCTGCTGCTGGCCATGCTGCCGATTCTGATCCTGTATCTGTTCCTGCAGCGCTATATCGTGGAGGGCGTGACCTCCGGCGCGGTGAAGTAAAGGCAAAGAGAAAGTTCAAGAGGGGCTGCTTGCATGACAAAAAGACAGTGGGGAATGCGGCAGCCCTTTTTGTATC
>CAOOJO010000111.1 GCA_948496895.1 uncultured Acetatifactor sp.
AGCGGCTTCCATATGAGCAGAAAGTCTGATTACAGCCAGACGGATTACGCCCTGATCAGGGACACCGCCAGGGAGCTGCAGAAGCTCCGCACCCGCTTTTTTACCGGGCACTGCACTGGAGAGCTGCCCTACCGGATTCTGAAGGAAATCATGGGAGGGCAGATTGCCTACGTCCACAGCGGGGAGGAGATTCCGCTGGAGGACATGTGACACAGGGCAAGAGCCACAATGCCTGCCATCGCGGAGAACGCCGTAAACTATGCGCTTTTTTACGCGGTTTCAAGATGATGCATTGCCATTTGAAGAGATGTGTCCGGCTCGCATCCTGAAAATACAGTGAAAAAAGCGCTGCCCATGGAAAATCGGCAAAATCCGGAAAAGCTGCAATCCGGAAAAGAGCGGAATCGAAAGGAATCAAGGATAAGCCGGAAAACACATAAACCGGAAAGAGCATAAGTCAGAAAGCAAAAACACGGAGACCGACATGAACATAAAACAGGCCAAGGAATATATCGAGAACACAGTCAGGCTTTACCTGAAAAAGGACGAATTCGGCGAATACAGGATACCTCCGGTGCGCCAGCGCCCCATCTTCCTGCTGGGCGCTCCCGGCATCGGCAAGACCGCCGTCATGGAGCAGATCGCCCAGGACATGGGCATCGCTTTGGTGAGCTATTCCATGACCCACCACACCAGGCAGTCCGCCCTGGGGCTGCCCTTTATCACCCAGAAGACCTACGCAGGAGCCTCCATAAGCGTCTCAGAATACACCATGAGCGAAATCATCGCCTCGGTCTACGACACCTGTGAGGAAAGCGGCATCAGGGAGGGCATCCTGTTCCTGGACGAGATCAACTGCGTGTCCGAGACCCTGGCCCCCGCCATGCTCCAGTTCCTCCAGTACAAGACCTTCGGCCGCCACAGGGTGCCTGAGGGCTGGGTCATCGTCACCGCGGGCAATCCGCCGGAGTACAACAGATCCGTCCGAGAATTCGACGTGGCCACCCTTGACCGCCTGAAGGTCATGGAGGTGGAGCCGGATTACGAGGTCTGGAGAGAATACGCCGCGGAAAGGCGCATCCACAATGCCGTCACAAGCTACCTGGATTTGAAAAAGGAACACTTCTACCGGATACAAATGACTGCAAAGGGCCGTAGCTACGTCACCGCCAGAGGCTGGGAAGACCTGTCGGAGATCCTGACCCTCCATGAGGAGGAAGGCCTGCCCGTGGACGGGGCATTGGTGGGCCAGTATCTGCGAAACGAGGCAGTGGCTCAGGAATTCTGCGCCTACTATGAGCTGTACCAGAGATACAAGAACGACTACAATATTGCGGACATCCTGGAGGGACGTTTTGGAGCCGCAGTCCCGAAAGCCAAGGAGGCTGCCTTTGACGAGCGCCTTTCCCTGCTGGGGATGCTGCTGGACGCGGTGCAGGGGGACATGAGGGAGGTCATGGAGCAGGCGGCGTTCCTGACGGATTTAAAGAATCTGCTGAAAGGCATCGGCAGCCTGGCGCAGCAGGAGGGATGCAGCGTGGCACAGATCCTGGAGCGGCTGGAGGCCCTCTCCCAGGGACGGAAGAAACTGCTGGAGAGCCTGCAGGCTGCCGGCGCCTTGTCCGATGGGGACAGGAGGAAACACAAAAACGTCATCCGCTTTCTGCAGGATGCCCACAGGGAGCTGAGAACCCAAAGCATTGCCCGGAGCGGCACCCATGGCGACACCCAAAGCATCGCCTGGAGCGACATCCATGGCGACGTCCAAAACATCGTCCGGAGAGACATCCATGGCGATGCCCAAAGAATTGCCCAGGGCGACATCCAAAGCATTGCCCATGGCGACACCCAAAGCATCGCCCAGAACGACATCCATGGCGACACCCAAAGTATCGCCCGGAGCGGCACCCAGAGCCACACCCCGGGCATAGGCCAAGGCGATGGGGAAGGCCAGGCGGCATATGGCTTCCTGAAGGAATGCTTCCAGGCAAAAGTGGCAGGGATGAAGCGCGGGACCGAGAAGGCCCAGTCCAGGCTGCACGCGCTCTTCTCCTTCGCCCAGGAGGCCTTTGGCCAGGGGAACGAAATGCTCATCCTGCTGACGGAGCTCACCGCGAACAGCGCCAGCTCCCAGTTCATCGCCGCCTTCGGGAGCCCGGACTATGCCCGGCTCAGCCAGGACATGATGCTGGCGGGACGCAGGGACGAGCTGCGGGAGCGCATCGCGGCGCTTGACCTGTAGCGCAGCGTCCGGGCGGCCGACTGTATGGGAGCTTATGTAAAACAAAATCAGGGAGCCCCCCTCGTGGCCCCCTTTACTTGGGTACACAAACTCTTTGGCACTTATCATAGAATAGAGACAAGGACTATCATTATTTGGAAAAACGGTGAAAATATGACTGAAAAGCAATTGGCCATAGAAAGCGGAAACCTCTTCTACAGGATAGAACAGGAAAAGGCAATCGTCACAGGCTACCGGGGATTTGCCCCGAACCTGTCCCTGCCGCCCCGGATAGAAGGATATCCGGTGACCGTCATAGACAGGAAAGCGCTCCTGAGCCAGAAGAGCCTGTGCAGCCTCCGGCTCCCGGATACGATTCAGGAGGTGGGCGACTGGGCCTTTGCCTACTGCGACAGCCTGGTGGAGATTTCCTTTCCAAAGCAGGAGGTGCGCTTCGGCAGGGCCGTCTTCAAGGACTGCGGGAGCCTGCAGCGGATTTCGGTGCGGATGCCGGACCAGGTGAGCTGCAGGCAGGTTCCCGCAGGGGACAATCTTTCCTGCCCGGAGCTCCTGGCCGCAGCAGTGACCATGCTGGAGGCCCCCTACCTTCTGGACATCCCCAGGGCAGGCACGCCGGAATGGCTGGAGCAGTGGGACATCCGGCTCCTCTCCGTGCTCCGGGCGCAGGACTCCGAAGGATACATCAGCCAGTCCGTCTACGGAGAGGAAGACTACATCGGCACCGACCTGGAGGAATTCACCAGCGCCAAGCGCGAAAACAAGGTGCGCCTGTCCTTCCTGCGCCTGCTCCATCCCCAGCGCTTAAAGCCCGCCCTGCAGGAAGAACTGGAGCAGTACCTGAGGAGCCTCACCAAGGGCCGCCCCACGGAAGAGGCCTGGCAGGTCCTCCGCCGGGAGCACGCCGCCCATGGCGACTATTACAGCCTCTTCGCCCGGCTGGGCTGCATCACCGATGAGAATTTCCAGGGGATCCTGGCGGACATCGGGGAGGACAGCCCTGAAATGAAAGCCTTTTTCCTGAAATACAGGGAAGAGCGGCGGGGAGAAATCGGGGATTTCTTTGAGAGCCTGGAGCTCTGACCAGGCCCTGCCGGGGCAGAACGGGGCAGAGACTCCGAAGCAGCGTGAAAATTTGTTTCAATCTGCGCCGGATTTGCACAGGAACATTGAATTATGAGGGAAATTTTGGTATAGTAGATACAGAAGACATCCACCGCCGGGAAAGCATTCCGGCTTCCGCCGTAAAAAGAGGAAAGGAAGAAAAAACATGAGCATGACATTGGCACAGGCAAAGGAGAAACTGAAAAAGTACGACCAGGAGCACGTCCTGAAATACTACGACGAGCTGTCCGCGGCCGGACAGGCGGCGCTGCTGGAGCAGATAGGGGGCTCCGACATGGACATCCTGGATTCCTGCAAGCATCAGGAGGAGCTGCTGGAGCGGGGCGTCATCACTCCCCTTGCGGCCATGGAGCTTCCCGAGATCGAGGCCAACCGGGAGTCCTTCACCGCCACCGGAATCGAAGCCATCCGGGCGGGCAAGGTGGCAGCGGTGCTGCTGGCAGGCGGCATGGGCACGCGCCTGGGCTCGGACGATCCCAAGGGCGTGTATAATATCGGCGTCACCAGGGAACTCTATATCTTCGAATGCCTGGTGAACAACCTGATGGAGGTGGTGCGCCAGGCGGGCACATGGATCCATCTCTTCGTGATGACCAGCGACAAGAACCATGAGGCCACCGTGAAGTTCCTGACGGAGCACGAATTTTTCGGCTACAGCGCGGAATACGTGCATTTCTTCCAGCAGAAGATGGCCCTGGCGGTGGACTATGACGGAAAGGTCTACATGGAGGAGAAGGGCAAGATGGCCAGCTCCCCCAACGGCAACGGCGGCTGGTTCGTCTCCATGGAGGACGCGGGGCTGGTGGACCTGATCCACGGGGAGGGCATAGAATGGCTCAATGCCTTCGCGGTGGACAATGTGCTCCAGAGGATCTGCGATCCCTGCTTCGTGGGCGCTACGATCCAGAAGGAATGCGTGGCAGGGGCCAAGGTGGTGGGAAAGGTCACCCCGGACGAGAAGGTGGGGGCCATCTGCCTGGAGGACGGCAGGCCCTCCATCGTGGAATACTATGACATGACCCAGGAACTCATGGATGCCAAGGACGCCCAGGGCAAGCCGGCCTACCACTTCGGCGTCATCCTGAACTACCTGTTCAATGTGAAGGAGCTGGAGCACATCGTGTCCCAGAGCCTGCCCCTGCATGTGGTGGAGAAGAAGATTCCCTACCTGGACGAGGCCGGGGAGCTGGTGAAGCCGCAGTCCCCCAACGGCTACAAATTCGAGAACCTGATCCTGGACATGATCCACCAGATGGGGAGCTGCCTGCCCTTCGAGGTGGTACGGGAGAAGGAGTTCGCTCCCATCAAGAACAAGACCGGCATCGACTCCGTGGAGAGCGCCAGAGAGCTGCTGCAGCGAAACGGCGTCGTCCTGTAGCGCGGACAAGGCGCCACAGTGAGCTATATAACATTTCGACAGATTCTCCAAACATATGAATATTGAGAAAAACGGGAAATCAGGGTAATCTAGAAATGTAAAGAAAACAAATCACAATAAGCGCGGCCTGCGGGCCCGTGCGGAAAAGAGGATGCTATGAAGATTTTGGTGACAGGCGGCGCCGGGTTCATCGGCAGCCACACAGTGGTAGAGCTGCAGCAGGCAGGTTACGAAGTGGTGGTACTGGACAATCTGAGCAATTCCAGCGAGAGATCCCTGGAAAGGGTAGAGGCGATCACCGGGAAGAAAGTCCCCTTCTACAAAGCGGACATCCTTGACAGGGAGGCCCTGGAGGAGATCTTCTCCAAAGAGGAGATCGGCGCGGTCATCCACTTCGCGGGCCTGAAGGCAGTGGGCGAATCCGTGCAGAAGCCCTGGGAATACTACGAGAACAACATCGCGGGCACATTGACCCTGGTGGACGTCATGAGGAAGCACAATGTGAAGAACATCATCTTCTCCTCCAGCGCCACCGTGTACGGCAACCCCGCCGTGATTCCCATCACCGAGGACTGCCCCAAGGGCCAGTGCACCAACCCCTACGGCTGGACGAAATCCATGCTGGAGCAGATCCTCTCCGACATCCAGAAGGCGGACAATGAGTGGAACGTGATACTGCTGCGCTACTTCAACCCCATCGGGGCCCACAAGAGCGGCACCATGGGCGAGAACCCCAACGGCATCCCCAACAACCTGATGCCCTACATCACCCAGGTGGCCGTGGGCAAGCTGCCCCAGCTGGGGGTCTTCGGCGACGACTACGACACCCCGGACGGCACCGGCGTGCGCGACTATATCCATGTAGTAGACCTGGCCATCGGCCATGTGAAGGCCCTGAAGAAGATCGAGGAGAAGGCAGGCCTGAAAATCTACAACCTGGGCACGGGCGTGGGCTACAGCGTGCTGGACCTGGTGAAGAACTTCGAAGCCGCCACAGGGGTGAAGGTGCCCTACGCCATCAAGCCCAGAAGGGCCGGGGACATCGCCGCCTGCTACGCGGACGCCAGCCTCGCCAAAGAGGAGCTGGGCTGGGAGGCCAAGCGGGGCGTCAAGGAGATGTGCGAGGACTCCTGGAGATGGCAGAAGAACAACCCCAACGGGTATGCGGACTGAAAATAGAAGCAGAAAACAGAGCCATGGATCGTCATGGACAGGTAAGGCAAGGGCCGGGAAGATACGCTTCCCGGCCCGGCTCATTGATAGCTTTTCTGGCGGTTCCTCAGGCTACATAGCAATACATGAAGACAAAATGGCAAGCGCTCCCCGCCATGACGAATAGATGGAACACCTCATGGGAGCCGAACTCCCTGTGCCTGGAATTGAACAGCGGGAGCTTCAGCGCGTAGATGACGCCGCCCACTGTATAGATGATCCCCCCTGCCAGCAGCCACAGGAAAGCGGCCGTGGACAGCGTGTCGAAGAGCCTGCCGAACACCAGCACGCACACCCAGCCCATGGCGATGTAGATTGCCGAGGAGAACCATTTCGGGCAGGTGATCCAGCAGGCCTTGACCAGCATCCCCGCCAGGGCGATGCCCCAGACTAAAGCCAACAGGGTATATCCCAGCTCCCCGCCCAGCACGATCAGGCAGACCGGCGTATACGACCCGGCGATCAGCACGAAGATCATCATATGGTCCAGCTTGCGGAAGATGCGCAGGTACCGCCCGGTCAGGTTCACCGAGTGGTAAGTGGCGCTGGCGCCATAGAGCAGGATCATGCTGGCCATGAAGATGGCCATGGCGATGAAATGCTCTCCGCCGGAGGAGACGCCGGCCTTCACTAACAGCGGCACCGCCGCGAATACGGCCAGCATCATGCCGATGAAATGGGTGATCGCGCTTCCGGGTTCTCTGATTGTTATCTGCATATCCATACCTCCTGACTTAAGCTTCTCTAAATAGAAACATTATCTGCAATAGAATCAAAAACTATGAGATATTTATTGAAAATATATAACATAGTTTTCAAAACTACATGTCGATAATTCTATATTATACTCAGCACAGGAGAAATGTCAACCTCAATCTTCTTCAATCACCTGAATTTCCAGATAGTCGAATTCCACCCCGTCCACAAAATTGTCCTGTGTGAAACGGGCCTTGCCCAGGCGCTTGAAATCCGCGATGGTCTTGTCCAGCCAGATAGGCCTGGAGAGGTCGAACTGGTAGCACACCTCGTCCAGCGCCCGGAAGACCTTGTGGGTGCGGGTGTCGGCGCTGCCGTCCACGATACAGGTATCCCGGAGCATGTGATTGTCCTTGAAGGTCCTTGCCCATAAACGAAACATCTTATTCCCCTTTCCAATGTAATATCCCCCTGTCCGGCGGACTGCCGCGGGATGATTCCATGGTAATTGATTTCGCGCGGAAAAGCAAGCCGCATATTTTGCGGGGGCCGGACATATATATGAAAGGTACGGCATTTGAGGGCTGGATGGAGGTTTTTGAAAAAAGGGTAGAAAAAAGGATAAATTTTTTGTGAATCATATATATTTGTACTGGAATCTATGGTATAATGACCTTATTCTGGGTCGGAAGCGGCCGGCCACTGAGGAACGTCAGGGGAGGCTGCAGGCCTGTTATGTGAGACATGGGGCGGAAGACACAGGCCTGGAAAAAGGGGTGAACATGGAATTGAAGGAAGACAATGGAGACGGAGTCGATAGCTGGAAAGAGGTGACTCTGATTTACAATGCCGCGCTGAAGATGATGGAGACCAAGATGGAGATACTTAACGACGAGTTCCAGCATGTCCATCGCTACAATCCCATTGAACATATCAAGGCCCGCATCAAGACCCCGGAGAGCATTGTGAAGAAACTCAAGCGCGACGGACATGAATCCACCATCGACAACATGGTGAAATATGTGAACGACATAGCGGGCATCCGCATCATCTGCTCCTTTACCTCCGATATCTACCGTATCGTGGACATGATCAGTGAGCAGCGGGACATCAAAGTGATAGGGGTGAAGGACTACATCACGTTTCCGAAGGCCAGCGGGTACAAGAGCTATCACATGATCGTGACAGTGCCGGTGTATCTGTCCGACCGTACGGTGGACACCAAGGTGGAGATTCAGATCAGGACGGTAGCCATGGACTTCTGGGCCAGCTTAGAGCACAAGATTCATTATAAGTTCGAGGGGGACGTGCCGGAGAACATCAAGAGCGAGCTGGTGGAATGCGCCAGGATGGTGTCGGATCTGGACATCCGGATGCTGAAACTGAACGAGGAGATAC
>CAOOJO010000112.1 GCA_948496895.1 uncultured Acetatifactor sp.
TGCGAAAGCTCCCTGCCAGGCTCCCCACCCGGATATCGCCGGAAGTGCTCTCCGCGTCGAAATCCCCTTCGCCCTCCTCCAGCCGGATCTCGCCGCTGGTGGTGGACAGCGTTATGCTGCCTGTCACCTGGCCCAGCGTGATGTCGCCGCTGGTGGTGGACGTGCGCAGGGGCCCCTCCAGAGCGGATACCCGTATCTCCCCGCTGGTAGAAGAGATTTTCGCGCTTCCCCGGGCCTGTTTCAATGCGATGTCGCCGCTGGTGGTGGAAATGTCCAGGTCCTTCGCTGCCGCGCTTTCAAAGCGAATCTCGCCGCTGGTGGAAGAGGCCTGTATCTTCCCCGCCTGTACCTCCGGGAGCCGCATGTCTCCGCTGGTGGTGGACAGGGCCAGGCTCTCCCGGATATCAAGTCCGATTTCGGACGATATCTCTCCGCTGACAGTCTTTATGGCCAGGGCCTCCATATTTTCCGCAAAGTCGGCGGGCAGATAGATTTCTACATAGGCCCCCCGGAATCCGATGGAAAAGAAAGAGAGCCATTTCTGTCCCGCCCCTTTTATGGTCAGCTCGCCGCCGGACTGCTCCATGGCGGAAAGCTGGCTCTCCTTCGGTTCATAGTTCATGTACTCGCGGACGATGACCTCATCCCCTGTGCCCTGGCAGAGGAGCACGTCCGTGGCGCCCGAGAAGCCCTTTCCATAATCAATCTTCAGGCGCTGTATGTCTTCCGCCTGAAATTTCTTTTCCTGGACCAGCTTGTAGTTCCAGTAGCCGTCCCCTGTAGGCCTCTCCCTGGTCAGGGAAATCCCCAGCACCACGCACAGGAAGACCATCACCAGGCTGATCAGGCCAATCAACACTATATGCAATCTTTTCATATTCCTCATTCCTCTCAATTCCTCCGCCTTTCGCCGCAGTTCTCCGCACTTATAGCGGATGCCTGTGGACAAGGCAGCCCTACTTTTGCCATTATCCCTGTACCAGCCAACATTTCTGCTACAGAACAGAGGCCTTTCCTGCTTCTCAGCCGCTATGCTTCAGGTTGAAGACCAGCACCTCAATCATCTGGGCGCAGGCCCCCACCAGGAACGTCAGCCAGGTCACCTCCCAGCGCTGGGTCTTCATGCTGATGGCGAAGTAGAGCAGCAGCGTCACCAGCCAGATGATCATGCTGACGGACCTCCTGATGGCCTTTTCCCTGCTGCCGGTGACGGCGGCCTCCTTGTAAAGCTCCACCAGGTTCTCCTCCTTCTTGTTGTGGGCGGGGTACATGTTGGCGGCGTAGACCAGCATGCAGGTGGGCGGGATGCAGAGCAGCATGGCCAGGGCAAAGCCCAGAAGCCCAAGCTCCGACCCGCTGAAATAAATATCAGTGACCACCAGGCAGACGATCAGGACGACGAACGCAAAGATGTAGATGCCCACGGCGGCCGCCGTCAGCATGGCCTTTTTCCTGCGCTGCTCCTCCGGCAGCAGGAACAGGCTCCTGTCCTTCAGATCCTCGAACAGCTCCGTCACGTCCCCGATGGAATCGATGACGATCCGGAACGCGTCCTCCTCCTGATAGCCCTCGGCAATCAAGTCCTCGTACTTCTCTATGGTGTTCTGCGCCATCTCCTCCTTCAGCTCCACGGCCCTCCTGGTCCTGGGGGCCTCCCTGAACAGCTCATTGATATGCTTTCTGATTTTCTCGTTCATGCTCTTTCCTTTCCGACTGGGTTCCTTTTTCCCAGTCTTCTCTCATTTCATTCCGGCGGGCGGGCCGCGCTCATTTCAGCAGCTGGTCTATGGTCGCCTTGGCCTCCTCCCAGTCCCGCTTGTAGTTTTGGTAAGCCTCACGGCCCTCCTGTGTGATGGAATAATAGCGGCGCCTGGCCCCCACCGTCTCGTCTCCCCAGTAGGTGCGTATGTAGCCCGCCTGCTCCAGCCGCCGGAACGCAGAGTACAGGGTGGCCTCCTTCAGCTCGCACCGGTTGTCGGTCTTCTTCATGATGTCCTTGTTGATCTGGTAGCCGTAGCTGTCCTGCTCCAGCAGATGGGACAAGATGATGGCCTCCGTGTGCCCTCTTAAGATATCGGACGTAATTGACATAGGCATCTCCTTTCTGGTTACACTATACTGCAATATACCTCGTCTGTCAAGGTATATTTTTCTCTAAAGTATATTTCTTCGAAACCTATTCCCGGTATCAGATTGGGTGGACTTTCTCCGCATCTGTGCTACAATGAGGATAGAGGTGTCAGCGAAAGGGGGATAACATGGAATTTCAGAGCTGTTTTCCCATATGGGATAAATTAAAGAAAGGCCAGCAGGCCCGCATCCTGGGCAGCCTGGTAAGCCACCGGGTCACAAAGGGAACCGTCATCCACAGCGGAAGCATGGATTGTACCGGCCTGCTTTTGGTGAAATCCGGGCAGCTTCGGGTCTACATCCTCTCGGAGGAGGGCCGGGAGATCACGCTCTACCGCCTGTTCGAGCTGGATATGTGCCTGTTCTCGGCCTCCTGCATGCTGCGCTCCATCCAGTTCGACGTGACGATCGCGGCGGAAAAGGACACGGAATTCTGGGTGGTGCCCACCGAGGTCTACAAGGGCATCCTGGAAGAATCCGCACCGGCGGCAAATTACACCAATGAGCTGATGGCCTCCCGGTTTTCGGACGTCATGTGGCTGATGGAGCAGGTCATGTGGAAAAGCCTGGACCGGCGCGTGGCATCGTTCCTCCTGGAGGAGGCCTCCATCGAGGGAAGCAATACGCTGAAGATTACCCACGAGACCATCGCCAACCATCTTGGTTCCCACCGGGAGGTCATCACCCGGATGCTGCGCTATTTTCAAAATGAGGGGATGGTCATCCTGAGCCGGGGCGTCATTGAGATTACGGATGCAGACAGGCTGGAAGAATTAGGAAACCAGTTATAGGCCTTGGGGTACCGCCCGCCTTTTTGCAGCGACAAAAGAGGCTGTGGGGAAATCCTGCCCGCTTGCAGCAGTACAGGCATTTCCCCACAGCCTTGTCATCGTCTCTATCTGTCCATGCCGCAGGGGGCCGCGCTTTCCACCAGGCGGCGGTCGTTTGTCACCGCATCGTAAAAGCGGAATCCGCCGGAGAAGTTATAGGCCTGGAATCCCTGCCCCTCCAGGATCCGGCAGGCAATGTAGCTGCGCAGCCCGCTCTGGCAGATCACGTAGACGGGCTTGCCCTTTTCGAGTTCGGCAAGGCGCTCCCGCAGCTCGTCAACAGGAATGTTGCGGAATCCCTCAATATGCCCCCTTGCATATTCCCCTGGCGTCCGGGCATCCAGCAGCGTGACACTGCCGTCCCTGGGCAGCGCGTCCACATCCTCCAGATGCCACTGCTTCAATATGCCGCCCTCGATGTTGTCAATCATGAAGCCTGCCATGTTCACGGGGTCTTTGGCAGAGGAATAGGGCGGCGCATAGGCCAGGTCCAAATCCTTCAGCTCAGTGGCTTTCATCCCTGCATGGATGGCGGTGGCCAGGACGTCGATCCGCTTGTCCACGCCCTCATAGCCTACTATCTGCGCGCCCAGCAGCCGGTATGTCCCTTTCTCGAATACCACCTTCATGGTCATGACCCTGCCGCCCGGATAGTAGCCCGCATGGCTCATGGGAGAGAGGATGACCGTGTCCACGTCCAGCCCGGCTTTCCGCCCATGGGCCTCGTTGATGCCGGTGACTGCGGCTGTCATGTCGAACACCTTGATCACGGAGCTGCCCTGGCTGCCCGCGTACCGGCTGTCCCCGCCGCAGATGTTGTCCGCGATGATCCGGCCCTGTTTGTTGGCAGGCCCGGCCAGGGAGAGCAGCGTGTCCTCACCGGTGACGGAGTGCTTTACCTGAACCGCATCGCCCGCAGCGTATATGTCAGGGACAGAGGTCTCCATCCGGTCATTGACCACGATGCCGTCTTTTATCCCCAGCTCCAGTCCGGCCTCCCTTGCCAGGGCCGTGTCCGGCGTGACGCCGATGGCAAGCACCACCATGTCGGCATGGAGCGGGGCATTGTCTTTTAACAGCACGTCCACGCCGCCGTCCTTTTCCGCAAAGCCCTCCACGGTCTGCCCCAGCACCAGCCTGACGCCATGCCTGCGCATCTCGCCGTGGATCATGGCGGCCATGTCCGCGTCAAAGGGGTTCATCAGCTGCTTCGGGCGCTGGACGATGGCCACTTCCATGCCCAGCTCCCGCAGGTTCTCCGCCAGCTCCAGCCCGATGAAGCCGCCGCCCGCCAGTATGGCGGATTTCGGATGGTGCCTGTCTATGTGCTCTTTGATGCGCAGGGTGTCCTCCACGGTGCGCAGGGTGAACAGCTTGTCTATGCCTGTGCCGGGGAGCCTGGGCTGGGTGGGCCTTGCGCCGGGGGAGAGGATCAGCTTGTCGTAGCCCTCCTCAAATTCCTCCCCCGTCTCCAGGTTCTTGACGGAGACGGTCTTGCGCTCCGGATGGATTGCCGTGACCTCATGGCGGACTTTCATGGCCACCCGGAAGCGGGAATAGAAGCTCTCCGGGGTCTGGAGGGTCAGTTCTTCCGGATCCGCGATCACGCCGCCGATATAGTAGGGCAGGCCGCAGTTGGCATAGGAAACATATCCCGACCGCTCAAATACGATGATTTCCGCCGCCTCGTCCAATCTCCTGATTCTTGCCGCGGCTGTGGCGCCTCCCGCCACGCCGCCTACGATCACCACTTTCATGTCATTCCACCTTTCCCCGATATGCGGCCATGCCGCCGATGTTGTTCACGTTCACATATCCCATGCGCTGCAGCAGGCTTACTGCCTGGCGGCTTCTGGCCCCGGACTGGCAGTAGACGAACAGGGGCGTCTCTTTCTTCTCCGCAATGGACGTGATTTTTTCAATCTGCTGCAGCGGCAGGTTCCTGCTTCTGGGAACATGCCCTCCCCCATACTCTTCGGGGGTGCGGACGTCCAGCAGGATCGCCTGGGGGACGGCCCTGTACTCCTCCACGCCCTGGTTGATGTCCGGCTGACGGAACAGGTCAAAGAATCCCATATGGCCACCTCCTTACAGCATCCCCAGGATGGCGCTCTTAGGTCTCGCCCCCATGGCCTGGTTGACTACTTTTCCGTCTTTCATCACCACCAAAGTGGGGATGCTCATGACGCGGAACTGCCCTGCAAGCTCCGGCTCCTCATCCACGTTGACTTTGCCAACCTTGATGTCGGAGCGCTCCCTGGCGATCTCCTCCACAATGGGGACCACCATACGGCAGGGCCCGCACCAGGGTGCCCAGAAATCCAGCAGCACAGGCTTATCGGAATCCATGACTTCACTGCGGAAATTGTTCTTGTTGATATTGACAGCAGACATTTTATCGTCCTCCTTTGTTTTCTTTTGTGGGTCTATGATATCATGGATTTTTTTGTTTTTCTGTGATGATGTCACATAACGTAAATTCTATTTTCAAAGCTCACGATTGTTTCAGGATTGTGGAGACGAAAAATCTGTGAAGTTCACGTTTTGGACGTTAATCCGCCGTGCAAGCCCTTTTTGATACATAGCTTCATCTGTAACTACAATAAGGACTTAATGAATTTAAGGAAATCTTTCATGCCTTGCTGATATGATATTTTTTCCCATACCACTCTACTCCATGTTCTGCTGCCTATAAAATCATCAAGTCTTTTTTTCTGTTCATCTGTTAAGTCGCTCATCAATAGGCCATATGCTTTTTGCTCCTCCTCTTTGGCTCTTTGATATTCCTCACTTCTCTGAACCTTGTCAGTTATTCTGTCTTCTGTAAGTGCCTGTGTTATCAATTCTAAAATGTCTTCTTCCATGCTTTATGTCTCCTTCCTTATTTGTCCCATTATATACTGTATATATAGATACTGTCTATATTCAAAGTAAATATATGTAAAGTTAATTTTTGCTAAATCTTTGTATATACTATTATAAGGAGAGGCGGCAGACATGAGCAAAAAATACTTGCATATAAGAATCGTGGAACTACTGGAAGAAAAGAAGATAAGTAAAACCAGAATCTGTAAGGATTTAGATTTACAAAGAGGAAATTTTAACCGATATTGCAGAGACGATTTTCAACGGATAGACGCAAATCTGATTCTTAAATTGTGCGAATATTTCCATTGCGATATTGCTGATTTACTTGAAATCAGAGAAAAATAGATTGATTGAACAAAAAGAACATAACATCTCTCCTCTCCGCACATCTAATCCTGATTTACCAAATCGTGATTTGGCCGAAAATTCAAGATAGCCAAAACCCTGACAGTATGGTAAAATGCTAAGCATGTAGCAGTATGCCACACAAAGCGGGGGATACCATGCCGGACAAAAAGGCCTTTGAGGAAGCAAAAAGGAAAATCATCGGAATAGACAGACAGCGGCTGGGCATCGGCACGCTGTCGGAGAAGACCGTCCATGCCATCCTGAAGAATTACTATGAGCCGGACGAGGACAGGCAGGAGATCCCCATCGAGAATTATGTGGCGGACATCTTTGCGGGCGGGGAGATCATCGAGATTCAGACCAGGCAGTTCGACAAGCTCCGGGGGAAGCTCTCCGCCTTTCTGCCCCTGTACCCGGTGACCATCGTCTACCCCATCCCCCGGGAGAAATGGATCATCTGGATAGACGAGGAGAGCGGGGAATTAAGCGGGAAGCGCAAGTCCCCCCTGAAGGGCAGCCCTTACACTGTCTTTCCCGAGCTGTACAAAATCAAGGCTTTCCTGAAAGATCCCCACCTGCGCTTTAAGCTGGTGTTGCTGGACATGGAAGAATACAAGCTGTTGAACGGCAGGGGCAAGAACCGGAAAATCAGGGCCAGCCGCTATGACCGCATCCCTACGGAGCTGGTGCAGGAGCTGGAGATGGAGCGGCCGGAGGATTTCCTGCAGTTCGTGCCCCTGGAGCTGGAGGGGCAGTTCACCTCCAAGGACTTCGCCAGGGCCGCCCACATCTCCGTTGGGCTGGCCCAGATGACCCTGAACATCCTGTACCACATGGAGACCGTGGCGCGGGTGGGCAAAAAAGGGAACTTGTACTTATATGAGGCCAATGACAATGCTTGATCGGGGCAGCGGGGAACTCATTCCCCCACTGCCCCGATTAAATGCAATCTGTAAAAGTATCTGACACGTATACTACAGCTTAATAGGCATCCGTCCCGTAGGCTGCCATTCTCCCCGGAACAGCTCCTCCAGGGCCTGCAGCGTCATAGGGGTATTGTCCCACGCCGCGATGCCTGTGACGCCTGCCGGAAGGCCCTTCAGGTCATAGGGGCTGTACAATGCCACCGCGGTCACCGGCACGCCCAGCCCGGACAGGGCCTCCACCAGCTTCTGCTGGCCGGCCTGGGCCCTGGCGGCGAAAAGGCTCACCACGATGCCGCTGGCCCCCCTGGCCCGCTCCACCGCCTCGGCGATCTCCTCTTCCTTCGGATCCGGCCCCACGTCGAAATGCGTCCCGCCCAGCCGGGCCGCCATACGCGCCGCGAAGGTCTCCGACAGCTCCTCGTCGTTGAAGGCCAGGGTAGCGCGGTAGCTGCCGCTTCCGGTAAAGAAGGGCGCGTCTCCCAGGGAAATCTTCTTTTCCCCCGTCACCACGATGCTCTTCCTGCGGATCTCCCGCTCCAGCGCCCTGTCCTCCTCGGTGCACCGGCAGGGAGCCTCCGCCTCCGCCCCCCTGGCGTACTCCTCCTTCATGCGGATGACCTTCTCCGCGGATATGCGCATGTCCTCCCTGGAAAGAGTCCCCTTCTCCACCGCCTGATAGACGGCCCAGGCGCTCTCCTCCTGCAGGAACGCCGTGTGGCACACCAGCACCATATCCACCCCTGCCGCCATGGCGGACACCACGCCCTTTACCGTGCCATAGTATTTCTTGATGGCGTCCATCTCCATGCAGTCGCTCACCACCAGCCCCTGGAAGCCCATCCGCTCCTTCAACACGCCCGTGACGATCCGGCGGGACATGGTGCAGGGCACGGAATCCGGCTCCAGCTTGGGGAACAGGATATGGCTCCCCATGACG
>CAOOJO010000113.1 GCA_948496895.1 uncultured Acetatifactor sp.
TGGCATAAGACCTGCTCAGCGAAAAGAGATGCCGTATGGCCCTTTTGGAAATCTGCATATGTTCTGTGAATTTCATATCTATACCTTTCCGCGCACTTCTGCGCATTTGCCATAAATCGGTGCAAGTCAAAGCGCAAAAGACGCGCTTGAAGAATGCCCGCACTTTGGGCATTCTTCTGTGTGAGACTGGCTTGCAAAGCGAATTCATTCGCTTGCGAGCCTAGAAGTTCTTAGGCAGCGTGCTTTGCTGCCTTAGAACTTCTTCTCACACTTGTACCAGCAGCTCTGCTTTTCATAGAGTGCCGCATATTCGCCCCCTAAGGCGATCGGCTCCTGATGGGTTCCCTCCTCCGCAATCCGGCCGTCTTTCAGATACAGGATTCTGTCGCAGAACTGGGTGGAGGCCAGCCTGTGGGAGATGAACAGGGAGGTCTTCCCCTGGGTCATCTGCTGATACTGCAGATAAATCTGGTTCTCCGCGATGGGGTCTAAGGCCGCGGTTGGCTCGTCCAGCACAAGGATGGGGGCATCCTTGTAGAGGGCCCTGGCCAGCATCAGCTTCTGGGCTTCGCCGCCGGACAGCGCTATGCCGTCCTCATAGAGCTGTTTGTCCAGCTTCGTGTGGATCCCCTGGGGCAGGGAGGCCAGCTTTTCGCCCAGTCCCGCCAGCTTCATGCATTGTTCGGCGCGGTCGAAGTCCGTACCGGCCCCGATCTGCCCGGACACGGTCTCCGCCAGGGAGAAGAACCCGGTCTGCACATCCTGGAAGACCGGAGCGAAGAGACGGTAGTAGTCATCCCGGCGGAATTTCCGGACGGAGACGCCGTTTATCCTGATGTCGCCCTCCGTGGGCAGATAGAGGCCGCACAGGAGCTTCACCAAGGTGGTCTTGCCTGCGCCGTTTAAGCCTACCAGGGCCACTTTCTCGCCAGGCCTTATGGTGAATTCTAAGTCTGTCAGGGTGTCGGCTTCACTGCCTTTATACTGGAAGGATACATGCTCGAAGGCAATCTGGGGGGCGCTGTGCAGATGGCTTTCTGCGTCCGCCTCTCCGGTGCCGTCCTGTTCCGGGAAATCTGAGTACTGGCGGAAGTCGCAGACATTGAGGCTGGCGGAGCGGATGCCGTTCCACTGGGTCATGATGTTGCCGATGAATGTGGCGAACATGGAGATGGCCGAGAAATACAGGAGGAATCTGTCCACCGTCAGCTGGCCCTGAACCGTCATTTTGATCAACAGCGCGTAGGCCGCGCCGTCCCGCAGCAGGATGACCGCCAGGTCGGCTATCCGGGAGAGGAAGCTCCTCCAGACCATCTGCCTGTTCCAGTAGGTCCGCTGGGAGCACAGGTCAGAATAGACTTGCCTGAGCCATCCGGCCATTCCGTAGATGCGGATGTCCTTGCCCGCTTTGAAATCTGCGGTCTCCCCCTGGACGTACCATAATCTGCGGTCGATGTCCGTCCATTTGTCGCGATGGGCATATTCCCAGTTCCGATAGGCTTTGGCACAGAGCCAGTTGACCACGGGCGCGATGGTGAGAATCGGTATCAGCAAGGGGGTGACGTAGGAAATGACTGAGCCGAACAGGAGATAGCACAGGATGTTCTCCAGCAGTTTCATGCTGCGTCTCGGCATATCGGAGATGGGCTGTGCGCCATTCCAATATTCCGTGGACCGTATGGCCCTGTCGCTTAAGTCCCGGACATCCTTGCTCTCATAGGTCTGGAAAAAGCAGGTCATGGATTTCTTTGTCACTTTTACCCTTTCCAGGAAACTGTATTTCGACAGATATGCTTCGGACAGGCCCACCGTAAAGGTGCGCAGTACAGTCGCCATGAGCATCAGCAGGATCACCAGGCTTATCTTGAAAGCCATGTGGGCCAGGGAGGCATGCGCTGTGATGACTGCTATCGCAAGGGAGGGAAGATAGATCTCTGCATAGGCAAGAAATACGTTCAGAGGAACCTCCAGCGCTATGGGCAAAAGGCATATGGGAGATACTTTCAGAATCTCCTGAAAGCTCCAGATTGCATTGCTTAAGGTGGAGCGGTAGGGCTTGGTTTTGGGTTTGCCGGTTTCTTTCATGGGGCATCGTCTCCTATCTGGGTTTCCTTATGGCTTTTATTTTAACCCAGGAGAGCGGAAAAAGGCAATCCGTGCACGAACTGCCTTTGACAGGACATGAATTGCATGGAGCTATTCCACGGCGGGCACCAGGAACTCGGAGGTGAAGGCCCCGTCCTCGCTGTTGTACTTGCACCAGCCGCCGTGGGCCTCCAGGATGCTTTCGGCCCGGCGCAGGCCGAAGCCGTGGAGGCCTGTTTTGCCGGAGGAGAAGAGCTTTCCTTTTTTGGAGGCTTTCGCACCGGCGGAATTGAGCATGGAGAAGTAGAGCATCTTTCCTTTCATTCCCAGGAAGAGGCGCAGGAAGCGCTGGCCTTTGGCGCATTGGCAGGCCTCGATGGCGTTCTCCAGGAGGTTCCCCACGATGATGCTGAGCTCCAGGTCGGAGAGCAGGAGCCTGTCGGGTACATTGGCCTTGACGGTGACGGCTATGCCCAGGGCTTTGGCCTGGGAGATTTTGGCGGACAGGATGGCGTCCAGGGCTACGTTTCCGGTCTTGAGCAGGGTGTCCACGGTCATGAGCTGCTGGTCGAGCTGGGCGATATAGGCCAGGGCCCGCTCTGTCTCCCCTGCCTCCAGCTGGCCCTTGAGGGCCTGGAGATGGTGGTGGAAGTCATGCTTGTAGCCGCGCATCTCCCGGTAGATGCCCTGGACTTCCGCCAGGTGCTGGCGGGATTGTTCGGTCTGGTATTCTATGAGGTTCAGGTAGGTTTTCTTTCTCATGTGGCTTCTCCTAGTTCCTCTCGATAAAGGCCCGGTTCACTGCATCGTATTTTCCCCTGGCCAGCGGCAGCAGCGTCCCGCCCTCCAGGGTGACTTCCGTGCGGGAAATCCGGGTGACGGCTTTCAGCGAGACCAGATAGGAACGGTGTATGCGGAAGAAATCATCGGTGAGGCGTTTCTCGAAGGAGGAGATGCTCTCCTTTATCCGGTATTCCCTCTTGGCCGTGTGGATGGAGATATAGTGGAGAAAGGCTTCCACATAGAGGATGTCCGGCTCGTGGAGCTTCACCGTCTCGCCCTCGCAGGAGATGATGACGGAGGGCGGCTCTGTGTGCAGGCGGTCCAGGGCTTTCGCCAGGACGGCATACAGCTTGTCCTCCGCCACGGGCTTGGTCAGGTAGTGCAGCGCGTCCACCTCGTAGCCCTCGCTGACGAACTCGAAGTGGGAGGTGATGAAGAGGATTTCTACGCGCCCGTCTTCTTTCCGGATGCGCTTTGCCAGCTCTATGCCGGAGATGGCTTTCATCTCGATGTCGAGTATAAGGATGTCGTAGGCGCTGTCCTGCGCATAGGCGAAGAGGAAGGCCTCGGCGGAAGGGAAGGTGCGCACCTCAAAGGAGAGGGCTGCCCCGTGGGCCCACTCTGACAGGAGATTTTTCAGGGATTGGAGCTGTTCTTCATCGTCATCGCATATGGCGAAACGGATTGCCATGGGAGTCACCGCCTTTTGGGAGGATTGGCATTTTACGCCTTTTCACTGGGAATATGGCCATTGTACCATACTCTTTCCGCAGCGGCAATGCGCAATGCAGATTTTGAGAATTAGTCTTGACAATATCGGAAATTATGATATCCTTATCTCAGAAAGCATATTAATTTCTGGAACGTCCATATATGAGCTTCAAATCATCTAAATCTCATTCGGAAACTCTATGCTTTGGACCCCAATTCGTTTATGCAAGGCAGGAGTGTACGGTGAGCGCGCTCCTGCCAGAAGGAGGAGAGATGAAGAAACTGGCAGACATGAACCTGGTAGACGACTTTCTGGCCTACAGCCTGACGGCCCACAAGAGGTATGGGGAGGAGGCTTCCCGCTTTATCCTGGAATGTATCTTACAGCGCAGGATAGGGCATCTTACGATAGTGCCCCAGAAGGTCTGGTATGGCGAGGAGCCGAAAGGCCACGGCGTGCGGCTGGATGTCTATCTGGACGAAGAAGACGGAGAGATTTTTGACATGGAGCCGGACAATAATGGCGGGGCCGACAGCGTGGCCACATTGCCCCGGAGGGTACGGTTCTACCATGCAAAGATAGACGCGGGGAACCTGACGGCAGGGGATGACTACAGTACCCTGCGGAACGTGGTGGTGATATTTATCGCTACATACGATCCGTTCGGGCGGAATCGGATGGTATATACAATCAAAAACGGATGTGTGGAGGAACCGGATCTGCCCTATGAGGACGGGGCTTGGACGATATTCCTGTATACAAAAGGCACTAAAGGAGAGCCAACGGAGGAGCTTAAGCAGCTCGCTAGGTACATGGAGCATTCCACCGCGGAGAACGCGCAGTCCGCGGGCCTGGCAAGGCTACATGAGATGGTGACGAAAGTGAAATCGGATAGGGAAGTGGGGCTTGCGTATATGAAGGCTTGTGAGATTGAGAAGCGTATAAGAACAGAGGGCAGAGCAGAGGGGAAAGCAGAGAGTATATTGCTTTTGCTGGCGGCAAAGGGAGAGGTAGAGCCTCGGTTGGAGAGAGTCATAACCGCCCAGACAGATACGGAAAAGCTGAACCAGTGGCTGCTGCTGGCGGCAGGGTCGGCCAGCGTGGAAGAGTTCCAGGCAAAGCTGTAAAGAGGCAGCCGACCTTTATGGCAGGATTTCTATTCAGGGCAGCTTTCCACTTGCGCAAAGCTGCCCTTTCTCTCGGATTCCCGGCCAGGAGCTCAAGAGCAGCTATCCACCCCCTGCTGCAATACCCGCCTGATTTCCTCAGTCACTTCGGCGAAGTCCCGCAGCTTCTGTGCGATGGGGCTGCGCCTGGCCGGATCCTGCAGGGCCTCCAGGGTCACGTTGAAGCCGCCGCCCAGGGCCTCTAAATCTGCCCCGTCGTCATGGTTCCACATCTCCCCGCAGCGGTTGTAGAGGGCGCTGACCTCTCGCAGGAAAGCGAGGTCGGGATTGAGCTCCATGGCTTTCTCCAGGAAAGCATGGCAGCAGCTGGCGTTGGTGGCCAGGCCGCAGACATAGGCGGTGTGGGCGCTCCAGGGGTCGAACTCCTCCGGCTTCACGTCGTCGAACCTTCCGCCCTCGATGTCCGCCGCCCAGGCCCGGAACGCGGATGCCCCGAAGTAGAAGCTTTCCGTTTCGGTGGCCAGGAGCTTGGGCAGGACGCGGACGGCCTCCCGGTACAGCCGGGCCAGGGAGGGCGCCTCCTTCTTGCTGCCGAGGAAGATCCAGCCGGGGTTGGAGAATTCGTTCTGCGTCAGGAAACTCTCCAGGGAAAGGCGCTCCGGCCGGTTGTTGTTCCCTGTGATGTACAGCAATGTCTTCCCATACTCCTCATAGCCCACCAGTACGCCGACGGGCGGCTCCCCCAGGCCCCAGACGAGGACGGGGATTCCTCTGTCGATGTAGGAGACCAGGGTCTGGACATACATGTCCGGGTTTTTGCAAAGGTCTTTGCGGGGGACGAAGGTGCTGGCGTAGCCGCATTTTTCGAAAAGCGCCTCAATGAAGCCGGGCTCTTCGGACACCAGGGCAAAGGAATCCCCGTTTTCCCGCAAGCTCCTGTGGGGCCCCTCGGCAAGCATATAGCTGGTTATGCCCTCTCCCCGGAATTCGCCCTTGGGATAATACTGGGTGAACACGTCCCCGGTGAGGCCGGCGAAGAAATTGTAGTCGTAATCCGTCTCCCCAAGGCATTCCATCACATATCTGGCGCAGCCGTTGAACCAGTAGTTCTCGCCGTACTCGTCCGTCACCAGGCGGTGGATGATGGGGATGATGTTGTTGCTCTGTTTCGTGGTCATGAGAAGTTCCTCCTTCTGTAATCTGATTCTCGGGGCATGGGCCAGCTGGGAGACGCGGATGGACCGGAAGTATTTCATGCCCTGGCCGTTGGAGCCGATGATGATGTCCCCGGGGGCGGTGCGGGATAAGTCCAGGGACATGTAGGGGAAGCCTGTGCCGCAGTAGCGGATTTCCCCGTTGATGATCACGGCCAGGTGGGTGGGGCCGATGATCCATGTGACCTGGTTATAGCCCCTGTCCCGGATGCCGCCCCGGCCGGGAAGCTCGTAGAGGTCATAAAAGCAGGGCTGGCGGAAGACGATGGCCTCCCGGTGCAGGGCGGCCTTTGACAGGTCCTCCGAGGGCTGGTTGCCCATGTTGACGCCGAAGCCGTTCTGGCTCAGGTTGCCCAGGGAGACGCCGCCTGCGTAATAGTCCGGCTCTGCCCCGTGGTAGAAGATCAGGCAGCCCTCCTCGGAGCCATAGCCGAACTGTTCATCGTCCCCTCCCAGACGGAATTCCATATCCACCCGGAAGGGCAGCCTTACGGCCACATTGGTGTTCAGCACGCGGGTGCTGATCCATCCGGTGTACTCTGCCTCCCCGTTCTCCAGGATGCGGTAATGGGGATTGTTGATGGGGGTCACTTTGTCCAGGGGCACGTCCCGCTCCCAGAGGACGGGGTTCCCGGACAGGATTTCCTCCATGGTGACGGAGCCCGGGGGCAGCTCTGTGGGCTTTTCGAAATAGGCGGGGTCGGCCATGCGCTGCTTCACGGGCACCAGGAGGCTCACCAGGTCCCGGCGCTGGTCCGGGGAGATCAGGTTCTCCAGCAGGGCATGGCGGCGCAGCTGGCCTTCATGGGTGTAGTCGATTTCGTAAAAGGGATTGTCGTCAAAGCTTCCCACCAATCGGCCGAACTGCTCCTCCAGGCCCTCGTCCACGTAGAGGTTCGCGGAGGCGTAGAGCCCGCCGGGAAAGGGGATGTCCAGATAAGCGGTGCGGTTCTGGAAGCTGTCCTCTATCCGGAGCATCACTGCGCCCTGGGGGCCGTTCTGGTACTCGAACCGTTCATGCCCGCCGGGCATTCCAAGGGAAAGGCCCAGCGCTTGCACCGTGTGCCAGAAGCCGGTGATGTCCGACTCCTGAGGGTTCTGTTTCAGACAGGAGGTGAGGACGCGCATGGGGGGCAGATGGAGGATGGCGGCATCCGGACGGGGGGAAAGCTGCTCCTGCAGGCGATTCAGGCGGCGGAGGGCAGCCTGGGGGTCTTGTCCCGCAATGGGCTGTCCGGGGCTGGCGGCCTGGCCGCAGTTCCCTGGGGGGCAGCTTTCCCCCGGATGGCTGTCATGCTGTGCCCTATCGCTCTGGCTGCTTTCGCTGACTGGCCCGGCCGGATTCTCCTGGCTGCCCTGGCTTTCCAGCAGCTCCATCTGCTTTTCCATCTCTTCGTAGAGCAGGGGCAGGGCGGAAATCTGCTTAATGCCCTTTGCCGTCATTTCCTGGAGAAAGGTGTTGATGATTTCTTTCAGCTCGGACAGGGCAGTGACCTCCCGGTCGATTTCCGCTATCTTGTCCGCGAATACTTCCACCAGGGTAGCAATCTCCGGATTTTCGTAGATACGGAAGATTTCCCTGACGGGAATCTGCATTTTCCGCAGTATCATGATCTGCTGCAGCCGCTGGACAGCGGATTCATCGTAATAACGATAGGATTCTGACGGCAAGCGGATGCTCTCGATCAGGCCCTCCTGCTCGTAATACCGCAGGGTGCGGGAGGACAGGCCCAGCCGTCTTGTCAGGTCCGTGATTTTTATCAGGCTCATGGGAAGGCTCCTTTCCGGGTGTGGCGTCTGATACTACTATAGCACTTGACGCTGCGTCAATGTCAAGGGAAATCTAAGATGACCTTTTGAGAATAAGTCTTGACAATGCCGGAAATTATGATATCCTTATCTCAGAAAGCATATTCATTTCTGGAACGTCCATATATGAGCTTCATATCATCTAAATCTCATTCGGAAACTCTATGCTTTGGAACCCAAAATCATTTGTGCAAGGCAGGAGTGTACGTTGGAGTGTCCTCCTGTCTGGAACAGGAGGAAAGATGAAGAAACTGGCAGACATGAACCTGGTAGACGACTTTCTGGCCTACAGCCT
>CAOOJO010000114.1 GCA_948496895.1 uncultured Acetatifactor sp.
CGATTGGAGCGGAGCGTGTGTTCATCGACACCAGATACCTGAAGGCCATCGGCCTGGAGGAGGCGCCGAAGACCCTGGACGGGTTCGTGGACATGTGCCGGGCGTTCAAAGAGCTGGATTCCACGGAACTGGGCGTGGACGAGTTCTATCCGATTCTGTCCACGGCGACCCTGGAGGATTACCTGATGACGGCTTTCGGATGGACAGGAGGCGCAGTGGATCCGGGCTGGGACGAGGCGGAACAGGCCATCGTGGTGCCTTGCCTGCAGGAGAAATACGGCGAGTACGTCAAGCTGATGAACACGCTCTACACAGAAGGTCTTCTCCATCCTGATTACTATACCATGGACGAGACGGAGGAGCGCGCCCTCATGGCGGAGCGCAAATGCGGCGTACAGGCGGATTACGCGCCTTACCTCTCCCTGGAGACGGGCTGGGAGGATTTCATAGCCGCGTCCCCGCTCACCAGCCAGTGGTGCGATACGCCGGTCTCCGTCAAACTGCCCGTGTATGAAGACAGCTATATACTGATATCCGCGGACACCGAATATCCGGAGCTGTGCATGAGGCTGCTGGATTACATCTATACGCCTGAGGGTTCCGTATATGCCGAGAAAGGCCCGGCGGAGGGCAGCCCGGATACCCTGGGCATCGTGGGCGGCTTCGTCCTGACCCAGGACCAGTCCGATGTGGAGTACAAGGAAGTGCTTTCCGGCGAATATGAGTCTACCTATGCGTATGCCTGTAATAAGCTGAGGATTTCCTCCCGTATCAACGCCAACCGGAATTACGGGGAGCTGCATGCCAGGGAGATGCTGGGCGTGGAGGACCCTCAGCCCAGAGAGCTGAACCTCGCCGATCCTGACGACCACTACAGCTACCTGATTTACACCGCGCAGAACCCGTATCTGGTAGATCCGCTTCCGACGCCCTACATGACGGGGGAGCAGAGCATAAGATATACGGATTTAAGGACAGTAATCAACGATTACGTGAAAGCGGAGACCGCGAAGTTCGTGGTGGGGCAGAGGCCTCTGGAAGAGCTGGATCAGTTCTTCGAAGAGCTGAAGGGCATGAACAGCGAGGAGTATCTGGCGCTGTGCCAGGAAATCTACGCGAACTATACCAGATGACGCGATTTATGACAAATGGAAACGGGGGCGCTCCTGCGCCCCCTGAAAGATTGCCGGAGTGTCTTTGTGAAGAAAATAAAATTGATAGGACTGCGTTCAAAAGTATATAAGGGCTTTCTGGTCTCCACATTCGGGCTGGTGCTGCTGGCGCTGAACCTGATCATGATTCTGTCTTTTCGGCATGTGGCGGAAAACATGCGGGAGGAAGAAATCCGGGTGCTCAGGAACAAGCTGTACACTGTGGCGGAGGATATGGACAACCAGATGGGCGCGATGACCAATATCGTCATGAAAATCGTGTCCAGGAAGGAGTTCCGTCCGGATTATATCCTGGAGGAGAGGTATCATGCGGTGGAGGCGGTGGAGCAGCTGAAGGGATATTCCGATTTTTCCGATATTTCCAGGGAATATTTCATCAAATACGCATCCATTGACAAGCTTTTCACCTCCGCGGGAACCACTATAGCGCCGGAGATCTATTTTTCCACGAAACAGGGGATGAAGGACAGCGACAGCATTCTGGAGCTGCTGGAAGGGCTCTGCCAGGAGACGCGGCAGGGGCTTTTTCTGTACAGGGAAGAAGATAAGGTCGTCTTATTGTACCCGTTGCAGGTATATAGTTCAGGGAAGTACAAGATGAAGGGAGTGGTGGGGTTTTTCGTCACCGCTTCTGATATTACAAAGAGGGCCAACCGAATCGCGGGCAGCATCCATGGCGATATGAGCATGTTCTATGGAGACTTCTGCGTCATGGGCATCCAGGAGGATAAGGAGGGCAGCGACTTCGGGCTGACATCCAGGCCTGGCGGCGTTTCGGTCTATATCAGGGCGGACATGGGAAGCTATTTTTCCTGGAGCAATGTCTTTTCCGTGAAGGAGGCCATAGCCCTGGTCTGGATCGTGGTCCTATTGCTTGGCCTGACCTGTATGGCGGCATGGTGGAACTATCTGCCTTTTCGGAAGATGGCCATGAAGTACGCGGCTATGCTGGAGGATGCCCGCCTGGACTGGAACGACATCGATACCCTGATAGAATTTCTGCTGCATGAGAAGGAGAACAACAGCAAGCTGGTGGAAGAGCAGTACAGGATGCTCCGGGAGCAGGCCATCCATCTGATCGTTTCGGGGGGGGTATTCACAGCGGCTGCAGAAGCGCCTGACATTGCTCAACATCAATCTGAACTTCTCCGTATTCGGAATCATACGGACCAGCTTCCAGAAGGAGCAGATAACAGAGAGCTCCAGGGAGGAGCTGTGCCGGAACATCGAAGAGCTGTCGGAAAAGGGGTACTGCCTGTATTCCTACTGGGACGGCGATAAGACGCTGCAGATTCTGGCAGCAGTGGAAGAGGAATATGAGCTGGCGGAGACGGTGGAGCTGCTGCAGTCCCTTTTTGAGGCCATTGGACTGACGGCGGACGTGGAGCTGGGCGCTGCCTGCCATGAGCTGGAGAACCTGCACCTCCTGGGGCAGAAGCGGGACACGGAGAGGGGGAAGGATCCTGAGCCTGCCAGAGCCGTGGAGGAGAGGACTGACACAAAGAAGGGCAATGCAAAACAGAAAAGCAGCATCAGGGAAGTGGTGGCGTACATCGAGGCCCATTGCACGGACTATGACCTGTCGCTGGACATGATAGCCAGCCAGGCCCAGATTACGCCCCAGTACCTGTGCGTGAAGCTGAAACAGGAAATCGGCATGAGCTACAAGGAATATCTGACGAAGCTGCGGATAGAGGAGGCGAAGAAGCTCCTGATGCAGGAGGAGATCAGCGTGAACGATGTCTGCCAGAGGGTGGGCTATATCAATGTATCCTATTTCATCAAGATATTCCAGAAATATACCGGCGTGACGCCCACCAGATACCGGGCGGAGCGCCAGGAGTGAGCGGAGAGGAGAAAGATTATGGCACATATCACGGATCGGATGTATGAAAAGAGATGGGGGGTCTTCAACCATTTCCTGTTTGACGGGACGAAGGAGGAGGAGAGCCGCTGGAATGAATTCGTAGAGGGCTTCGATGTGGAGCTGGTGGCCAGGAACCTCCATGAAATGGGGGCAGGATATTATTTCATCACCACCATGCAGGGAAGGAAGTTCATGATCGCGCCCAACCAGACCTTTGACCGGATCGCGGGGACGAAAACGGGCGAGGCCTGCGCCACCAGGGATCTGGTGGAGGACCTCTACCAGGCCCTGTCCCGGTACGGAATCGATCTGTACCTGTATTTTACGGGGGACGGGCCCTATAAAGACGAGGAAATCGGAAGGCGTTTTGGCTATACGGAGCCCAGGGAGCATAATATGAATATAGGCTTCGCCGAAAAGTGGGCCAGCGTGCTGGAGGAATACGCGGTGCGCTATGGCGATAAGGTGAAGGGCTGGTGGATCGACGGCTGCTATGACTATTTCGGCTATGATGATGGGCTGTTGGAGCCTTATTACCGCGCCGTGAAAAAAGGCAATCCTGACGCGATACTGGCCTGCAACAACGCGGAGCTGATCCGGCCAGAGTGCTGGGGGGAGGCAGGGAAGCCGCAGATGAAGAAATGGTTCGCGAAGGAGGACTTCATCACAGGGGAGCTGACGGATTTCGTCTTCGTGCCGGACGCGGCCTTCGTGGACGGTGCCAGGGCTCATTTTCTGATTCCCCTGGGGACGGACGAATATAATGTGGGCTGGCGCAGCCATGGCGTGAAGCGCAGCCCCGAACATGTGAAGGACTATGTGCGGAAGGTCCATGAAGCAGGGGGCGTGGTCACCATAGACATCTATGTTGACCGATACGGTCATTTTGACGAAGACCAGATGGCGGTGCTCAGGGGGATATGATTCCAAAATAATAAGAATATTATGTTTGCTGTTTTGAGATGTCCATAGTATAATGAAGCTGTGCTCCGCCGGTGTGGGTGCCAATGGCATCGCTGTGACCGGCAAAAGCAATAGTAAAAATCAAAAACCAGGAGGACAGAACATTGCGCACCAGAAAAAAATCATGCTTAGGACTCTTATTGACAGGAATGCTTCTTTTGACCGGCTGTTCCATCGGAATCGGGAAGAAGACCGTACTGACTTATGACGGATCTTTGGAGCTGGAATTGGGGAAGACCAAGATAGCCGAGGTCGTGGAAGCGGGGTTCACAGATAAATATTCTTATGACGGGAAAGCCCAGATCGACGGCAGCTCATGGGAGAATTTCTATGCCATGAAGGGCGATGTCACTTACGGAACCATGTATGCCGCCAATAAGAGCTCCCAGAAGGTGGCTTTCGAAGACGGAAAGGTGTTCCGCGTCGTGATCGATTACCAGGATCCGGACTATGCCACCGGGGAGATCCTGATAAACGGCGTGAATTACGAGGGATACACCAGGGACCAGATCAAGGAGGCCATGAACGGGGCGAAGATGACATTGGACAGCGATACGTATCTGAGCTATGAGGACGGCAAATTCGAGTATACGTTTCAGTTTGACGAAGGCGTAGAGACGGTGTGCAGCATCAGCATCGATGACGGGACGGACTGGGAGCTGGTCATCAGATAAGGGAAGGAGAGCAATCATGAAAACGTACCTGAGAGATTTTTTCGAGGAGTTCGAGTACCCGGAGGAGGCCCGCGCCGCTTTTGTCCAGGCCTATGACAGGATCATGTCCGATGCTTCGCTGAAGGGCGGTTTCCAGGCGCTTCTGCAGTGCTACGCCAGCGACAAGAACATGGACTACGACCAGGCCTTCAAAAAGATGGCGGAGATATCCGCCGGAGCCGGCATCCATGAATACACCGGGAATTTCCTGATGCTGGCCTGCTTCTCGAAGACCCTGCGCCAGTATTACAGCCAGGAGGGGATAGACGGGCAGATATGGCACACCTCCATGTGCGACCTGAAATGGAAGCTGGACGAGTGCAGATGCGTATACGGCACCTGGGGCACCTTTGTGCCGGGATGGTACGGGGGCTTCTTCAACATGACCCGCTTCGGCTTTCTGAAGCTGCAGTTCGAAATCGTCCCCTTCCGCTACCATTACGAGAAGGACGGCATTACCCTGAACCCGGAGAGCCGCGTCCTGAACACTCACATTCCACGCACGGGAGGGCGGCTTGACCCTGATAGCGTGCGTAAGTCCTATGAGCTGGGCGCGGCATTCTTCAAAGAGAGATTCCAGGTAGACCCGGTCGTCTTCGTATGCCACTCCTGGCTGCTGTACCCCCGCAACAAGGAGGTGCTCTCGCCGGATTCCAATCTCTACTCTTTCATCTCCGGCTTCGATATCCTGGACGTGGAGGAGGCTGACGATTATTCGGAGGTCTGGAGACTGTTCGACGTAAACTACGAAGGGGACGTGGAGAAGCTCCCCCAGGACACCTCCTTCCGCCGCGCCTATGCGGACTGGATTCGGAAAGGGGAGAAGACAGGGTGCGCCTACGGCGTACATATGCTGTAGAAGAGGGTATGTTAAGCCTCTGTCTGCCGGATGCAAGGCGGATGGAGGCTTTCTCTTTCCCCGCGGATTTTTTGCCATAGACGGATTTTTCCGGCGTTTCCGGCTGTGATACAATGTGGATACACAGGACAGGTAGAATGTCCTCGTTGACAGTGGGGCTGCGGAAAGGGACGGTCATGGGAAAGGATGGTCACGGGAAAGGACGGGGGTATCTATGGGAAGCAGGAACGGCATGGGCAGGAAGGGGAAAACAGGGCATAAAATCATGGCACTGGCCTGTACCCTGGCATTATTGGCCACGGGATGCGGCGTGGCAGGAACGGATGGCGGCACGGGGCAGGATATGGCGGTAAGCCCTGTGGAGTTAGACAGCCAGGGGGCAGATGAAGCCCGGGAAAGCAAGGAAGGCCAGGACAGCCGCGAGGGCCAGTCTTCCCCGGACGACAAGGGCCGTGACAGGGGGAGCATTACCTGGCAGCCCTCCTATCTTCAGCTTGAGAAGCCCTATACGCAGATACTGGCATCCGACCAAGCCCTATACGGCTGCCTGACCGACAATGGCAAGACGCTGCTCGACATCATCGACAAGGACAGCATGACCATAGAAAAGGCCGTGCCCCTGCCCGATATGGACATGTACGCAGGGATAGCCGCTGACCGGGAGGGATACGCATACTTTCTGGAGACAGGAGAGGGAGGCACTGCCCTTGGCAGGATCGACCTGAAAGCGGATGTGCCGAACCCGGAGAGGATAGAGCTGAAGGACAGCCAGGACGTGGAGGATATGCGCCTGAAGGGTGTCATGGCAGATGAGAGGGGATACATTTACGTCTGGTGCGGACTGGCCATTCCCAGCATAGAGCGGATAGACGGCGTGGACAGCGAGATATGGAGAGAGGCAGACCGTGTCTATGTGATGGATGAGGAGTGGAAGCCGCTTTTCTGGGAAGAACTCCTCGATGTATCAGGCGTACAGGTGCTGTGCTTTCAGATTGGCCCGGACGGCGTCCCGTTCTTCCTCCTGAGGGACCAACTGGAAATCTGCGCACAGGAAATCGATGTGGACAGTGGGCAGAGCAGGGAAAGGATAAGCTTAGGCACCGCCCTGGACTGCTTCGGCATGGAGGACGCCAATCTCCCCGAGCACATGGCCTACACTGGCAGCGGCTGGGCATACTGCAGGGATGGCGCTCTTTTGGAATTCCGACAGGATACAAAGGAAAAAACGAAAGTTTTGAATCTGGCATCTGAGGGGATTCTGTCCGAGGACATACTGTTTCTGGCAAAAAGCGAAGACAGAATTGAAATCATCCACGGGAATGCGGAGACCGGCACTCTGGATTTCACTGTCTTCACCCCCGGCGCATCGGACAGGAAGACCGTGACCCTGGGGGTGACCTTTGCGGCCCAGAATCTGGAGAAGGCGGTGGCGGAGTTCAATCGGGAAGATGCGGGATACAGGGTGGAAATCGTGGACTATTTCAGCCGGACGGGAGACTACGACAGCGCAACCGAGCAGCTGAAGCTGGATGTGGTCACCGGGAAAGCGCCGGACATCATCGCGGTATCGGGAATCGACTACCAGATGTTCGCCGGGAAAGGCGTGCTGGCGGATCTGTACGGCTTCCTGGAGGAGGACGGGGAGTGCTCCAGGGACATGCTGGTGGAGTCCGTGGCAAGGGCCTATGAGGACCAGGGACATCTGTACAGCATCGCTCCGGCCTTCCAGCTCCACACCGTGTGGGGATACGGCGATGTGGCAGGAGGGCGAAGCGGAATCACCTTCTCGGAGCTGCTTAAGGCTTTACAGGACAGCGGAAAGGGCTTTGAGGCCATCGGCGGCTTCTCCGCGGACGAACCGGTGCTGACCAGGCTCTGCTCCGCGGCCATGGACGAGTTTGTGGACTGGGAGACGGGAGCCTGCGCGTTTGACGGAGACTATTTCAAGAGCGTGCTCTCCTTTGCCGGGGCCTACAGCCCGGGATATACGGAAGGCTCTTACTCGGAGCGGATCCGCAGCAGAGAGCAGGTCGCCACCGTGGGCATCCTCTCCAGCGTGGCGGAGTATCAGATACAGAAGGAGCTGTATGGCGGAGACCTGAGCTTCATCGGCTATCCCGTGGCGGAGGGCAGCGGGACGGCTGTGGATTACCGGGCCAGCGCCGTAGCCATCAACGCGGCAGGGGAAGACCAGGCAGGGGCCTGGGCCTTTGTGAAGTTCTATCTGCTGCAGGGATATGACGGCCAGGGGTTCCCTGTGGTAAAGGCGCAGTTCGACCAGGCCATGGAAGCTGCCATGCAGGACGAGTTCACTACGGCGGAGGACGGAGAGCATTCCACGGAGAAGCTTCCCAAGGAATATTACGGCGATGCGGACAGGCAGGTCTTCGCCTATGCGGCCACAAAAGAGGAGG
>CAOOJO010000115.1 GCA_948496895.1 uncultured Acetatifactor sp.
GGCCTCCACAATCTTCTCCAGCCCATCGAAGGCGCCGCCGCAGATGAACAGGATATTGGAGGTATCGATGGAAATCAGCTCCTGATGGGGATGCTTTCTGCCGCCCTGGGGCGGTACATTGGCCACAGTGCCCTCCACAATCTTCAAAAGCGCCTGCTGGACACCCTCTCCCGACACGTCCCGGGTGATGGAGACATTCTCGCCCTTCTTGGTAATCTTGTCGATTTCATCGATGTAGATGATGCCGTACTGTGCCCGCTCCACATCGTAGTCCGCCGCCAGGATCAGCTTCAGCAGGATGTTCTCCACATCCTCGCCCACATATCCGGCCTCTGTCAGCGTGGTGGCGTCCGCAATGGCGAAGGGCACATTGATGATCTTCGCCAGGGTCTGGGCCAGATAGGTCTTGCCGGAGCCCGTGGGCCCCACCATGATGATATTGCTCTTCTGCAGTTCCACATCGTCCAGGTCCCTGGGCGCCATCACTCTCTTATAATGATTGTACACGGCCACGGAGAGCACCTTCTTGGCCTCCTCCTGGCCCACCACATATTCATCCAGAAATCTCTTAATCTCCACAGGCTTCAGAAGATTGATATCGGGACGAACCGATTCCTCCTCTTCCTCTTCCTGCATCTCCTCCTCCAGAATATCCGCGCAGATGTCCACACAGTCATCGCAGATATAGACCCCGGAAGGCCCGGCAATCAGCTTGCGGACCTGGTTCTGGGTCTTGTTGCAGAAGGAGCATCTGATATCGTTTCCGATCATTTTACCAGCCATTCTCTTCTCCTACTTCTTCTCTTCCTGCACCGCATGGGAGCTGATGACCATGTCCACGATTCCGTACTCCCTGGCCTCCTCGGCGCTCATCCAGTTATCGCGCTCGGTGTCGGAGCATATGGTCTCATAGTCCCTGCCGGTGTTCTCCGCAAGGATATGGTTCAGCTTCTCCCTGGTCTTCAGGATATGCTTCGCGGCGATGTCGATTTCCGTGGCCTGGCCCTGAGTCCCCCCAGCAGGCTGGTGAATCATGATCTCCGCGTTGGGAAGGGCAAAGCGCTTTCCCTTCGCGCCGCCAGCCAACAGGAAGGAACCCATGCTGGCCGCCATGCCGATGCACACCGTGGACACATCGCACTTGATATAATGCATGGTATCATAGATGGCCATGCCCGCCGTAATCACGCCCCCGGGGCTGTTGATATACAGATGGATGTCCTTCTCCGGATCCTCCGCCTCCAGGAACAGAAGCTGCGCCACCACGATGCTGGCAGAGGTGTCGTTCACCTCTTCCCCCAGCATGATGATTCTGTCCTTCAACAGCCTGGAATAGATATCGTAAGACCGCTCGCCCCTGCTGGTCTGCTCCACGACATAAGGCACTAAACTCATTTTCAAACAACCTCCTGACTTTAACGTTCCAATCTATCCTACTTGCTCTTCTATTCTGCCTGCTCTTCCACCGCGTTCTCCACCACGAAGTCGGCAGCTTTTCTGACACTGATGTCACCTTTTACCTGCTCCCTGCCGTTCTCGCCCAGAAGCTCTTCCACCTTCTCAGGCTCCATCTGGTAGACCTCGCCCATCTTTTTCAGCTCTTCCCCGATTTCCTCCTCGGTGACCCGGATGTCCTCGGCGGCGGCTATGGCTTCCAGCACCAGCCTGGACTGAATCTTCTTCATGACCTGGGGCTTCACCTGCTCCAGCAGCATCTCATTGGTCATGCCGGTGAACTGCATGTACTGCTCCATGGAGATGCCCTGGGACTGCATCCTCTGGGCATAGTCCTGCACCATCTGCCTCTGCTGGGTCTCTATCATGGCTTCCGGAATGTCCATCCTGGCATCGGCGATGATGGCATCGATGACAGCATCCTCCTTCACGGCCTTTGCTTCGTCCGCCTTGCGCTTCTCAAGCTTTTTCCGAATCTCTTCTCTGTATTCCTCTACGGTATCGCTCTCCTCGGAGACTTCGCTTACAAAATCGTCGTCAAGCTCCGGCAACTGCTTCTCCTGCAGCCTCTTCACGGTACATTTGAACACCGCGGGCTTTCCGGCCAGCTCCTCCGCCTGGTAGTCCTCGGGGAAGGTCACGTTCACGTCCGTCTCCACGCCCACTTCCGCGCCGATCAGCTCCTCCTCGAAGCCGGGGATGAACGCATGGGAGCCGATGGTCAGGGGATAGTCGCTGCCCTTGCCGCCGTCAAAGGCCTCGCCGTCAATGAAGCCCTCGAAATCGATGGTGGCGATATCGCCGTCCTTCACGGGCCTGTCGGTGATGTCCACTGTGCGCGAGTTCTTGTTCCTCTCCTGGTCGATTTCCGCGGTGACCTCTTCCTCTGTCACCTCCAGATCGGCCTTGTCCACCTTGACGCCTTTGTACTGGCCCAGGGTCACCTGGGGCTTCAAGGCCACCTCCGCCGTAAAGATGAAGGGCTTTCCGGCCTCCAGCTGCACCACGTCTATCTGGGGGCTGGAGACGATTTCCTCCTGGCACTCGTCATAGGCCTTCTCATAGGCATCGGGAATCAGGGCGTTGGCGGCGTCCTCGTAGAAGACCTCCTTGCCGTATATCTGCTCGATCATCTTCCGAGGCGCTTTCCCCTTGCGGAAGCCGGGAACCGAGATGCGGTTCCTGTTCTTCTGATACGCGCCCTGTATGGCCTTCTCCAGTTCTTCCGCAGGCACTTCAATCGTCAGCTTCGCCATGTTGTTCTCTAATTTCTCTACCTGTAAACTCATTTTTACCGTTTCCTCCTTCAATCGCCTGCGTCCTTCTCTCCCGCCTGTACAGCAGACGCACTCACAGTCATTAAGAGATTATAACATAATGTAAACGAAAATACAACTTAAAATTTGCTAAAATGATCCGCAATGACCACCGTGCGGCCCGCCTGTCTTTCCCGGATATAAGCCTTCGCCCTATCCCGGGTCTGCGCGTCCATCCCGGTGAAGGGTTCGTCCAGAAGCAGATAATCCGAGCCGGCTTCCATGGCGCGGACCAGAGCCACCCTGCGCCTCTCCCCGCCGCTGAGCTGCCTGCAGGGCTTATGCAGGGCCTCCCGCTCCAGAAGCAGGCCCAAAGCCCTCTCTGCCGCCGCCCGGTCTCCCGTGACCAGCTCCACATTTCTGACGGCGCTGTAGTCATCGCAGAGCCTGTCCTCCTGGAAGGCCATGCCGCAGCGGGGCGGAGCCGTAACCTGTCCGCTGTCCGGCATGGTCAGGCGGGCCAGGATGTGGAGCAGGGTGGTCTTGCCGCTGCCCGAGGGGCTGGTGAGATAGTAGATCCGCCCGGGTTCGTACACCGCGCTCAGGCGGTCTATGACAGCCCGGCCATCGTAGGACTTCGTCACCTCCGCGAGCCTTATGGGAGCTCCATGCTCCGGCGGTTCCGCGCGTCCTGTGTTGGATCCCGTCCCGCACCTGGGTTCCCAGGCAAAGAACCTCTCCAGGAGACCCAGGACGGCTTTCTCGAAAAGGACGCTGAGCAGGATGACCACCACTGTCCACCCGAGGACGCCCGCCGTGTCCAGATAGACCTTGGCCAGGTACAGGCCCTCTCCTATGGAGCCGCCCGGGACGCCGATGACCTCCGCCGCGATGCCTGATTTCCAGCACATCCCCAGGGAAAGCTTCATGCCGCTGTACAGAAAAGGCTTCAAGGCAGGACGGTAAATATAGAAGAAACGGTTCCACGCCCGAACCCGGAAGACCCGGGCCATTTCCAGCATACCGGAATCCGTGCTCTTCAGTCCCTCCAGCGTGTTGATGTAGATATTCGGCAAAACGACCAGAAAACAGATGACAACCGAAAGGGATTCCGCGCCCCACCAGATGAGCAGGAGCACCACGAAGGATGCCACAGGCACAGCCTTCGTCAGGGTCATCAGGGGAGAAAGAATCTCCTCCATCAGCGGAAAGCGCCTGCTGCCGGAGGCCAGGAGCAGGGCCGCGCCCGCGCCCGCGAAAAAGCCGGCGGCAATCCGCAGAAGGCTCCTCCCCACGGCCACATAAAAGCTCCCCCCGCCAAGCAAGGACAGTACCCGCCCCGCAGTCTCCACCGGTGTGGCCAGCAGGATTCGATTGTCCACCGCCAGGGCCAGGACATGCCAGATTGCCAGCCACCCTGCGATGATGAAGTATTTTCTCAGCTTCCTGATACCAGGTTTCCTGTTGGCAGACTTTATTCTTGCAGAATTATCGATTACAGACTTATTAATAATAGAAGTCCTCCCCCGGCAGCGTCCCTCCGATCAGCGCCGCGTCGAATCCGGCCAGCGTCTCCAGATAGGCGGACAGGGCAGCCCGCATCTCCTCCCCGGTGACGCAGCTCAGGTTGCACCGGGGGATGGCTTCCACGGCGATGTCCTCGTTTGCCACGATGCCCGCCTGGACGGCCAGCGCCGCCCCTGTCCCCGGGTCGCCGTTGATGGCGGCTACGCTGCTCTCGTGCTCCTCCAGGAAGCTCTCGACTACATATCTGTGTTCCTTCAGGAATTCCCTGCGCACCACAGTGACTCCCGTCACCATGCCGCCACCCTCCGCTCCCTGCAGCCGCTCCCACGCAGCGTTCATGTCCACGGCTATCCGCAGCTTCTCATTCTGCATGAGGGCAGCTGTGGCAAAGGGCTGGGGAAGCAGCCCCACCGCGGAAGGATCCCCTGCCAGAAGCGCCGCCACCTCCGTGGGCTCGGATCTGTATTCCAGCGTATAGTCCCCCTCCTCCAGGCCGCTCCCGTCCAGTACGTAGCGCAGGCAGGCCTCCGGCGTGGTTCCTTTTCCGGTGAGGTAGATTGTCCTGCCCTTCAAGTCTGCCATGGCATTGACCGCCTCGTCCCCCGTGACCAGGTACAGGACGCCCAGGGTATTGATGTCGATCACGCAGATGCCGCCCTCTGTCTTGTGGTAGAGCAAGGCTGCCGCATTGGCCGGAAGCAGCGCGATGTCCAGCTCTCCCCTGACCATCAGGGGAAGCAGCTCGTCCGCGCTTACAGCCATGCGGAACTCATAAGAGTGCCCGGTCTCTCCCTTTTCTGCCCTGTCCATCAGATCCAGGATTCCCAGGGAGGTAGGCCCCTTCAGGGAGCCGATCCTGACGCTCTCCGGCTGCGCCCCGCGGCCACAACCGCTTAAAAGCAGGGCCGAAAGCAGCAGCATGGCGCACAGCAGTATAGAACTCTTCTTATAGCTTCGCGTATCCTTTTGTCTGTCGTTCATATCGGCCCCCGCTATATCTCCTTCAACAGGATGTCATGGTTGATGGTCTCATAGAACAGTCTGCGGAACTGCTCCGGCTCTTTGGTCTGTCCCAGCACCCACATGACCTTGGTCACCGTGGCCTCCAGGGTCATGTCGTAGGTCTCCATCAGATGGAACTCCTCCTTGATGGCCTTTCCCACCCGATACACCTCCATATCGCTGCCCTCATGGGTCACCTGGGTGGCCATCATCACCAGCTTCCCCGCGTCGGTCCATCGCCTGATCTCCGGGTAAAAGGGCATCTGGCCGTACTCCGGGAAGCCGCCCACCCCGAAGGCCTCGATGATTACGCCATCATAGTACGGAAACAATCGGTTCAGCACCATCCCGTCCATGCCCGGCATCAGCTTCAGCAGCAGGATCCGCTCGTTCAGCTCGTGATAGAAAGCCACGGGGCCCCTGAGCCTGTCCTTGTCCTCGATATAGAACACCACCCTGCCGTCCCGGATGGTGGCTATGTTGGGATAGTTGATGCTGGAGAAGGCATTGTAGCTCTTTGAGCGCTCCTTCTTCGCCCGGGTCCCGGCTATCACATTGCCGCCGAAGACGATGTTCACGCCGTGGGCCCTTTCCTCGGAGGCGAAGCGCAGGCTGTCCAGCAGATTGGTCCTGGCATCCGTCACCGGCAGGTCGATAGGCTTCTGGGCCCCGGTGACCACCACGGGCTTCCTGCTGTTCTGTACCAAATAGGACAGGGCCGCCGCCGTAAAAGCCATGGTGTCCGTGCCGTGGCAGATGACGAATCCATCGTAGTCCCTGTAATGTCCCTCAATCAGCGCCGCCAGCTCCAGCCAGTGCTTTCCATAGATATTCGTGCTGTCCAGGCCGAAGGGCTGCGCCACGTCCACCTGACAGAAATCCTGGTATCCCTCCACATACTGCAGCAGCTCACCCGCCTCTATCTTCGGGGCCAGCCCCTCCTGGGTATACCCCGAGGCGATGGTGCCGCCTGTGGCTATCAGCAATATCTTCTTCATCTTCCCTTACCCTCCTGCCCCTGCAGGCATCCTTTCCGTGCCGGACGGCGGTTCCCTCTCGCGTCACAAGGACAGGGCCACCACTGCCTCTATGGCATCCGTATACGGGAACATGTCCACGGCCACACATTTCTCCACCTTGTATCCTTTTTTCACCAGAATCCGCAGATCCGCCACCAGGGTATCCGGATTGCAGGAGATATATACGATGCGTCCGGGCCTGATTCTGGCCGCCGCGCCCAGGAAAGCCTCGCTGCTGCCGCTCCTGGGCGGATCCATCAGCAATACGTCCAGCCCCGCGCCCGCGTCCGCCATCTCCAGCAGGAATTCTCCCGCATCCCTCTGGTAGAAGCGGATGTTGGAGATATTGTTGCGCCTGGCGTTGCTGATGGCATCCCTCACCGCATCCCGGTTCAGCTCCACCCCCAGAATTTTTTTCGCCTGCCTGCTGGCGATCAGGCCGATGGTCCCCGTGCCGCAGTAGGCGTCCATCACGGTCTCTTCGCCTGTGAGCCGCGCGTACTCCATGGCCTTGGCGTAGAGCTTCTCTGTCTGCACGGGGTTCACCTGGTAGAAGGATTTCGGCGAGATGCGGAAGGTCATTCCGGCAAGCTCGTCTTCGATATATCCCTTTCCGTATATCACCTGCTCCCTGTCCCCCAGGACCATGCTGGTGTCCTTGTCATTGATATTGACGACCATGGTGGTGATCTCCGGGTGGATTTTCAGCAGCGCCTTCACGAAATTGTGCTTGGAGGGCATGACGGGATAGCCCAGCACCAGCACCACCATGATCTGCCCCGTGGCATGTCCTACCCGCACCAGCACATGGCGCAGCAGCCCCCGGCCCGTGTCCTCGTCATAGGGCCGTATCTTGAAGGATTTCAAAAGGCCCCGGATGGACACGATAATCTCGTCCGCCTTCCGGTTCTCTATCAGACATCTGTCTATGGGGACGATACGGTGGCTCTTCTCCTCATAGGTGCCGGAAATGGCATTGTGCCTGGCATCCTCCCCGAAGACCGCATGGACCTTATTGCGATAATGGTTGGGGTCTTCCATGGGGATGATGGGTTCCGGCCTGCAGTAGGGCTCCATGAGCTTGCGGAACCTCATGGCTTTCATCTCCAGCTGCTCCCCATAGCCCCTGTTGATCCACTGACAGCCGCCGCACTTGGAGGACACGGGGCAGAGCTTTGGTGACCCAGCTCTTTTTTGCTCCGGCCTTCCCCCGCCGGAGGCCTTCCGTTCTGGCTTTTCCGCCCTTTCCGATTTCCGCTCTCCCCTTCCGGATGTGTCTCTCTCCGTCGTCCTTCGGGGCATTCCTTTTCCTGACGTTTCCCTCTTTGACTTACCGTTCATCGGCATAATTTTCCCTCCAGCTCCCTATGACCAGCGGGAGCGTATCCTTATCCTTCCTAATAGGACAATCATATCATCCTATCCGGCAGATTTCAACGGATTTCTTTCCAAACAACTCCCGGCCTTACACGGGCTATGCTGATATTATATAGGCAAATATACATAGGGCTTCTAAATTCGTTCCACAATTTTTGTTTATTTCTACTAATTTGCAAAATATGCAAAAAAATGGTTGCAATTTCTTCCTCGCCGCATTATAATGATTAATGTCTTTCGGGGTGTGGCTCAGCTTGGTTAGAGCGCCGTCTTAGGGAGGCGGAGGTCGC
>CAOOJO010000116.1 GCA_948496895.1 uncultured Acetatifactor sp.
GGTCTGAGCAGGTTCGGGAGACGGCTCAGGATGCCGCGCAGAAGGTATCCGGCGAAGGAGCGGCCCGGGAGGCGGCTGCCACAGAAGGCCCGGGGCAGGCCGGGGAGACCCTCCGGAATGCAGGACAGGAAGCGCCCGGCGCAGGGAAAGCGTCACAGGAATCGGCAGGGCAGCAGGACTGTGCCCACCTGGTTCCGGAAAGGCCTGCCGACGGGAATGAACCCGAGGCAATACCCGCGGACGACTCGGCCGCCGGGCGGAATGCCCAATCTGCCAGGACAGAGGTTCCGGGGCCTGCGGACGGAAAGGCCGCCGCGGAGGAGGCATTGAAAAAGGTGTTCGAGGAAGGAAAAATCGCCGGGCTCCAGGAGGCAATCCTGGCCATCATGGAGAAGAACGGCCCCATCACCGACCAGATGCGCAGGGACGTGACGGAGAACGTGTACCATGACTCCCTGATTGCCTGGGTGAAGAGCTTCCGCTGAGGACGGCGGACGATGCGCCCGCCCATACAAAGCAGGGCGGCGTAGACGACAATCAAAAGAAAAGGGAAGCCGGTCAGATGCAGAGATGGCATTTTGACCGGCTTTTTGCCTGTTTTTTTACAGAATTCTGAAATGCGCTTGCAAAAAAGGGAAATCTGTAGTATAAAGGACATATAATCATATTACTAATCATATTAGAAAAATCAGCTATCAAAACGGAGGAAAGAGGCATGGACAAAAGGACAAGGGTATTGGCGGCAATGAACGGAAAAGAAGTGGATCATGTCCCGGCGGGGTTCTGGTTCCACTTCCAGGGGGAGGAAGCGGCCGGGGAGGCCTGCGTACAGGCCCATCTGAATTACTACAGGGAGACGGATCTGGATTTCGTGAAGATCATGTGTGACAGCTACTTCCCCTTCCCCCTGCCGGAAATCACATGCGCCAGCGACTGGGGAAAGGTAGAGCCTCTGGCCGAGGACCATCCCTTCATCAGGGGACAGGTAGAGCGGGCCAGTGCAATCGTGGATGCGATCGGCAGTGAGCGCTGCGTCTTTTACAATGTGTTCGCGCCCTTTTCCTCCCTGCGGTTCGGCGCGGACAGCATAGGGATAAAGGACGCGGACGTCATGGCGCATATCAAAAAGGACAGGCAGGCTGTGATGCACGCCCTGGATGCCATAGCCCGGACTAATGCGCTCCTGGCCCGGCTCCTGATCACGGAGGCCAAATGCGACGGCATCTATTATTGCGTGCAGGGCGGCGAGCACGACAGGTTCAGGCCCTGGGAGTACCGGGCGACGATAGCGCCCAGCGACCTGTACGTCCTGGAGCACGCCAACCGCTTTTCGGAGAACAATATCCTCCATATGTGCGGCTGGGCGGGAAACGGGAACCAACTGGAGCTGTGGAGGGAGTATCCCGCAAAGGTGATGAACTGGGCGGTGTTCGTGGAGGGGCTTTCCCTTGCGGAGGGACGCCCCTACTTCGGCGGGAAGACCGTGCTGGGAGGCTTCGAGACCCACTGGGACGGAACCGTCCGGGAGGGAATCATCTACAACGGGACGAAGGAAGAGCTGCAGGAGTACACCAGGCAGCTCATAAGGAGCTTCGGAAAGCAGGGCCTGATGCTGGGCGGGGACTGCACCATCGACGCGGGTATCGACCTGGAGCGGATTCGCTGGATTGTGGAGGCGGCCAGGAGCCTGTAGGATGGGGTTCGTGAAAACAAGGCTTGTACCGACTGGTGTACTGCCGGTGCAAAGCAGATACGGAGCGCTGAGGCGAAAGGCGGAAGCGTTGGCATGGACAAAGCGCGGCAGCGCGGACAGGAGGTATCCCATGGAGCTGACAAAGCAGAAGAAAGAGACCCTTACCGACAGGGTGCACGACGGCATCCTGGAGATGATTATCCAGAACGCCACCAACGAGGAAATCGTCCTGAACGAGGGGAAGCTGGTGGAGAACTTCGGGGTGAGCAAAGCGCCGGTGAGGGAGGCCCTGATTCGCCTGTGCAGCGAGGGCGTCCTGGAGAACATTCCCCGCTACGGCTATGTGGTAGTGAGGCTGACGGAGAAGGATGAACGGGATATCGTCAATATGCGAATGCTCCTGGAGACCGAGGCCCTGCGGGCGAACTTCGACAGGATTGACGGAGCGCGCCTGGAGGAGTTGAAGGCACAGATAGACCGCTCCTGCGCGGACAGCGACATGAGCATCTGGAAGATGCTGAAGTTCAATGAGGAATTCCACCTGCTCCTGGCCTCCTTCGGGGAGGACAAGGCCATGAACCGCTTTCTGGCGGAGAGCCTGCAGCTCCAGAAGCGGGTCTACGCGAAGAGCTGGTGGAAGGAGCGGAAGACCCTGGACACCAAGACCAACGCCTTCCCCCATATGGAGATCTACCGGGCGCTGCGGGACAGGGATCTGGACGGATGCATCCAGGCCCTGCGGCGGGACATCGCCTCGGACATCCTGGAGTGAACGGCGGCGGGCCATGCCTGACAGAGAGCGTAACAGAGGAATAAAGCGGAGCCTGCATCCGTACATACATGACCCAGGCAGACAAAACCGACTTATGAAAATAAAGGAGATTAGAAAATGAAATATCGAAATGTAGGAAAATCGGGACTGAAGGTAAGTGAAATCGCGGTGGGCAGCTGGATGACGGATCTGCGGGACAGGGAAAGGGTGGAAATCGCGGCCCAGACCATCCGCCTGGCCTATGAGAACGGCGTCAACTTCTTCGATTGCGCGGATGGCTACAGCGGAGGCGAGGCGGAGAGGTTCCTGGGCAGCGTCCTGAAGGACTACCCCAGGAGCAGCATCGTAGTCTCCAGCAAGGTATTCTTCCCCACGGGCAGCAGCGTGAACGAGAGAGGGCTTTCCCGCAAGCATATCATAGAGAGCCTTGACCGCTCCCTGAAAAATATGGGCATGGAATATCTGGATTTGTATTACTGCCACCGCTTCGACCCCGCTACGCCCATGGAGGAGACCCTGCGGACGCTGAGCGGGCTGGTGGACCAGGGCAAAATCCTGTACTACGGCGTCAGCGAGGAATGGGGCGGCGCCAGGCTGGAGGAGGCCCAGCGCATCATCCGGGAATACAAGCTGCATCCCATGACCGTCATCCAGCCCCAGTACCATATGATGGACCGTTATATCGAGCACGAAATCATGGGAATCTGCGAGAAGTACGGAATCGGCATCACGCCCTTCTCCCCTCTGGCCCAGGGACTCCTCACCGGAAAATACAAAAAGGGACAGCCCCTGCCCGCAGGTTCCAGGGCCACCCACCAGGCGGACAGGCAGATCAACAACCTGCTTACGGACGAGAACCTGGACAAGGTGGAGCGGCTTGAGGCAATCGCCCGGGAGCTGGGCACCAATCTCTCCGTGCTGGCCCTGGCCTGGATCCTCCGGAAGGGCATCATCAGCAGCGTGATTACCGGGGCCAGCAAGAAGGAACAGCTCCAGAACAACCTGGCCGCCAGCGGGTTCCAGATTCCCGCGGCCGCCTTGTGGAAGATAGAGGAGATACTGGGCTTCACCGCCTTCGAAAGGCATGTGGGGTAAGACATGGCTAACTTCCCGCGGCCGCCAGGGAAAAGAAGAACAGCAACGAACCAGACAAGCCCCGGGAGGAAATTCTCCCAAATTCTGGGGCTTGGAAGGGGAGTTGCGGAAATAAATGTAAGAATGGAGACAAAGAAATGGATAGAGAAATGCGCATAGAGACGAAACAGAAAGACGAAATCCCCCTCCCGGCCCCCCTGTTCCGGGATCCGATTTACGACTGCCCTACAGATCCAACCGTCATATGGAACCGGGAGGAGGAGCAGTGGTATCTGTTCTACACCCAGCGGCGTGCCATGGATGCGGCCATAGGGGCTTCCTGGGTGCATGGGACGAAAATCGGGGTGGCGGTGAGCCGGGACGGGGGCAAGTGGCTGTACCGGGGCACCCTGGAGGGTCTGGACATCGAGCGGGGGCACAATACCTTCTGGGCGCCGGAGATTCTCTGGGCGGAGGGAAGATACCACATGTACGTCTCCTATATTACAGGCATCCCTACGGACTGGGAGTATCCCAGGCAGATGCTGCACTATACTTCCGGGAACCTGTGGGACTGGAGCTTCGCGGGACGGGTGGAGCTGGGCTCGGAGCGGGTGATCGATGCCTGCGTCTATGAAGTCGCGCCCCGGAGGTACAAGATGTGGTACAAGGACGAGGACAACGGCAGCAGGACGACGGCCGCTGTCAGCGAAGATCTCTACCATTGGGAGGTGCTGGGGGAGGAGGTCACCGACTGTGCCCAGGAGGGCCCCAACGTGTTCGAGCTGGGTGGCGTGAAGTGGATGATTTCCGATTTCTGGAGAGGGCTTGCGGTGTACCGCTCGGAGGATTTTACCCACTGGACGCGTTGTCGGGACATCCTGGAAAAATCGGGCACAAGGCCCCTTGACCGGGGTCTGGGCCACCATGCGGATGTAGTAGTGCGGGGAGAGAGGGCATTCCTCTTCTATTTCTGCCATCCCTATGCCATGGAGACCGAAGAGGAATCAGGCGGAGAGGAGGCCGCGAAGCTGATGCCCCAGGAGCGGAATAAGGCCGTAGTCCAGGTGGCGGAGCTCACCGTAAGGGACGGCGGGCTGCATTGCGACAGGAACGCACAGGTGAGCTGGCCCGGAATGCCGGATACCATATAAAGGGAGAAAGCACGATGGAGGGATCCCGCACGGTGCCGTCGGGATAGCAGATGCCATGGACGCGGTTCCACACATCGGCGCCTACCATGAGCTCAAAGAGGTAATAGCCGAAGCCGTATTCTTCCGCCAGCCGGATGGCCAAGGAGCGGTACGCGGAGAACGTCACCCTGACGGATCTGGCGAAGAAATACGGCATCAGCATCAGCCATTTGAGCAGCCTGCTGAAGGAGGAGCTGCAGCTTAGCTTTTCGGAATACATCGCCTCCAAGCGCATCCAGAGGGTGAAGGAGCTGTTGGCGGACGAAAGGCTCTCCATCGAGGAGATTGCGGAGCAGGTGGGGTATGGAGACTATTTCTACTTCATCAAGGTGTTCGAGAAGAATACCGGTATTTCGCCTACAAAGTATCGGAAAAAACTATTGCTTTGACAAGCATGGGCAGCGATGCTATACTTTTAAGAAAAAGGAGGGCGTTTTTATGTCACATCAAGCAAATATTTCCGCGGAGGAAGCCCTGGGCAGGCTGCAGAAGGGGAATGAGGCATACCTGACCTCGACCACGGGCACAGGGGACATCTCACCGGCCATCCGCAAGGATACCTGCGAGAACGGCCAGCATCCTTACGCTATCGTCGTCACCTGCTCGGACTCCCGGGTGATTCCCGAGAGCATCTTCGCGGCGGGGATTGGCGAGCTGTTCACCATCCGCGTGGCCGGAAATGTCATGGATGACAATCAGTTAGGCAGCGTGGAGTACGCGGCGGACCATCTTGGCTGCAACCTGGTGGTAGTCCTGGGCCATACCCACTGCGGCGCGGTAGGCGCTGCCATAGGCGGGGGCGCAGGGGGCTTCATCAAGTCCATCACGGATGAGATTATGGCAGCCATCGGCGATGAGAAGGACGATTACAGGGCCTGCTGTCTGAATGTGGAGAACAGCGTGAAGAAGATTCAGGAGAACATCCATATCCCCGGCCTGAAGGCAATGGGCGCTGTGTACCATATCGAGGATGGACATGTAGAGTTCAAATAAATGAAGATCGGTAAAATCTAAAAGGGGGCAGTCACGCGACGGCCCCCTTTCAACGTTATCTATTACTGCTCCACTATTTCTTCTATGAAAAATTCGTCCATGGCGCACCGCCCGCTTGTATACACAAGCAGCGGAAATTCGCTGTAGTACCCCATTCCCAGCTCTCTCAATATCATGCCGATATTCTGTCGGTCCGGCGGCACCACGCGTTCTTTCACAAAGCGCCTGGCCCATTTGTCGTCGATTTCCCGGATGCCCTTCCTTGCCAGGATGCCCGGGATGGCCGGCAGATTGTCAGGGTCTACGGACAGGGGGATGGAAATATGGTACAAATCACTGTCCTCATCATAAGAGAGGACAGCATATTCCTTCTGCTCTGCTGATAGACAATTGTCCTCTTTAATGAAAAATCTTCGCAATGTCGTCTCTCCTTTCCCAAATCATATCCCGGACGCAGCCCCAGTATTGCCCTGGGACGGCTTCATTCCCTGACTGCCTTATTTTTTCCATGCCTTTGAAAATAACGGCTTCGCTTAAATCCGCGTTTAGGACTTCCTCCACCAGTTCTCTGGGGACTTTTCGCAGATTCTCTGTAAGCGACATGGCACCCACGAAATTATTCACCGGTCCATCCTTGCGCCGGTCAAAGCTTTCCATAGCCTCGCCGTCATCATAGCAGGAAAACAGCAGGGACAGCCCATTGTCAAATACAGGCGCCATGCGGTATGCTCCCTTTTTTTCAAGCACTTCGATGTTCGCGCCATGGCGGTCCCGGTTGCAGATCAGATAATCCAATACGAAAATGTCGTAGAAATACCGCTCCAACTGATTGCGCAGGATAAATGTCCAAACCTCCTCACCAGTAAGCCTGGTCATCTCATAATAGGTCTCAAAGGCCAGCTTGTGTTCACCGTCCCTTTTAAAGTCTGCTGACCTTGTAAGCCATGTCTGGTAATGTCTGCCGTCTATTTTCACTTCCGCAGGAAGGAGGTCATATTCCAGATGAGGGATTTTTAAGGCGGCGGCAATATTCTGGGCCACTATTTCATTCAGGCACTCATGGCCATAGATTCCCCGGACGGTATCAAAATTCGACAATTTATAGTAATATTTCATTCCGCCGGACTGCTCATAGGATTTCAGGAAGCTTCCTGCTGTTCCCGAAGAGTTCCTTGATAAAGTCCATGTCAAATAGGTGAGATCCACCATGTCACAATAAACCATCCTCGATACTCCCGTTTGCCCTGGTTTCTGCCATCCCGCTTTCCGGGAGGCGATTCAGCTTGTAGGTGTTTTTACTATAGCATGGTTGGAAAGCTGGCGCAAGACTTAATCCGTCCTTAACAGATTATCAACCCATGCTTAAGAGATAATTAGGATATCCGACAGGCAAAGGGGAGTATAATAGCGGAAAGCAGCATAGAGGAAGAGCTGCGGAAAAGAGGTATAGGTTATGAAGCATATACGGAGGATGGCGTGGCTTGCCATTATGGCCATGCTGGCGGGCGCCCTGAGCGGGTGCGGGAAGAAGGACACAGGCGGGAGCGTGGTCACGGAGCAGGAGAAGGGTCGTTTCGTGGAGATTAGGGAGGAGCTGCCGGAGGAGCTGGGGGCGTGGAATCCCCGGCAGATATTTTCCGTGGACGGCAGGATACATCTGCTGGCATCGAAAAAGAAGGACGACAACACAGTCTTCTCAGAATGGGTACAGGAGGAGAACGGCTTTACGGACATGACGCAGGACTGGCTGGCCTCCCTGGAGCTGCCCTGCGGGGAGGGGATGAGCTTCACCCTGGCACAGAGCGGCAGCGGCACGCAGTATCTCCTGGCCACTTACATGGCGGAGGGGGAGGATGCCTACAGCAGCCATCTGTGGAAGGGCGAGGGCGCACAGGCCAGGGACATCACGCCCCGGGAATGGGCGGTCCCCAATGAGGAATGGGACGCGTATGAGAGCGTCCGGGGCATCGCGACGTTGGAGGACGGAACGCTGTTCGCTCTTTCCTATACCTCCATGAGTACCCTGTCGGGAGAGGATGGGCATATCCTGAACAGCGAGCAATTGTCCGCGCAATACAGCGACACCCTGGTGTCGAATGGCAGGGACATCTACCTGTGCACCGAGGAGAACATGAGCATGCAGATAGAGACGCGGGAAGCTGGGACAGGC
>CAOOJO010000117.1 GCA_948496895.1 uncultured Acetatifactor sp.
TATTACGGCGATGCGGACAGGCAGGTCTTCGCCTATGCGGCCACAAAAGAGGAGGTGGACGCGGTCCGGGAGCTGGTGGAGGCCGCGGCGGCCCGCTTCGAATACCACCCGGCCATTCAGGACATCATCAATGAGGAGGCGGAAGGGTATCTCTCCGGGCAGGTGGATTTGGACAGGACAGTGGAGAAAATCCAGAACCGGGTCAGCCTTCTTCTGCAGGAGTCGCGGTAAGGAAAAGCTGTGCTGTCAGGCATCTTTGACATAGAGACGGGGCGTCGGCCATTGTTCGGCTGGCGCCCTGTTTTGCGGCCTGTAAATGTCGCACAGATGCCCCATTGCGAAAGAAACAAAAATAGGGGGTGGTAGAAAAGCGAAATCTGGAGTAAAATAGAAAAGAATGCTTCAAAATAATGGAAAAGAGAATAAGGGGAAGGACATAGTTTTGGAAGGGAGAGCGCGATGAGATTATTGGATCTGTTGGAAGGGATAAGCTGGGAGTGCCTTCAGGGAAGCACGGACGCGGATGTGGCGGCGGTGGTCTATGATTCCAGAAAGATTGCCAGGGGCTGCCTTTTCATCTGCATAGAGGGCGTGAAGTTCGACGGCCATGCCTTTGCCGCGGAGGCCGCCCGGAAAGGCGCATCGGTTCTGGTAGTGTCGAAGCCGGTGGACGGCATAGAGGATAAAGACATCACCGTAATCAAGGTGGAGGACACCAGATACGCCATGGCCTTCATTTCCGCGGCCTGGTTCGGCCATCCGGCCAGGAAGCTTAAAGTCATCGGCATCACGGGCACCAAGGGCAAGACCACCACCACCTACCTGGTGAAGTCCATCCTGGAGAACGCAGGGCTGAAGGTAGGACTGGTGGGCACCATAGAGACCATCATCGGGGACGTCCACACCCATGCGGAGAACACCACCCCGGAATCCTACATTTTACAGGAGGACTTTGCCAAGATGGTGGAGGCCGGGCTGGACGCGGTGGTGATGGAGGTGTCCTCCCAGGCCCTGAAGCTCCATAGGACACAGGGCTTTGTATTCGATTACGGCATCTTCACGAACCTGGAGCCGGACCACATCGCGCCGGGGGAGCATGAGAGCTTTGAGGAGTACCTGGAATGCAAGGGGCGGCTGTTCAGGCAATGCAGGATCGGCATCGTCAACGGCGACGACATCCATGTGGGCAGCATCGTGGAGGGCCACACCTGTGAGCTGGAGACCTATGGCACCGGAAAGGACGCGATGCTGCGGGCGGAGAGCCTGGAGCTGGTGCACACGCCGGGAGAGCTGGGCGTGAACTTCCATGTGGCCGGGCTGATGGAGTTTGACGCCCATGTGCCTGCGCCCGGACGGTTCAGCGTATACAACGCCCTGTGCGCCATCGCCATCTGCCGCCATTTCCAGGTGGGCATAGAGGACATCCAAAGCGCCCTGCGGACAGCGAAGGTGAAGGGACGCATCGAGCGGGTGAAGATTTCCGACAGATTCACCCTGCTGATAGATTACGCCCACAACGCCATGGCGCTGGAGAGCCTGCTGTCCACGCTGAGGGAATATGAGCCGAAGCGCCTGGTGTGCCTGTTCGGCTGCGGCGGCAACCGCTCGAAGCAGCGCCGGTACGAGATGGGAGAGGTCAGCGGCAGGCTGGCGGACTTTACCATCATCACCTCGGACAATCCGCGCTTCGAGGAACCCCAGGATATTATCGAGGACATCAAGGCGGGAATCGGGAAGACGGACGGCAAGTTCGTGGAGATCTGCGACAGGAGGGAGGCCATCGCCTACGCCATTTCCCATGCCGGGGAAGGGGATTTGATCGTCCTGGCGGGAAAGGGACATGAGGATTATCAGGAAATCAAGGGAGTGAAATACCCCATGGACGAGCGGGTCATCATCCAGGAGCTGCTGGAGAATGGCCTGGAGCATATCTGAATCACAGGGGGCGTTCCCGCGCCTGCAGCTTAGCTTACCAAAGCCGGACGTAGTGAGGCATGGGCTGAGGCTCTGACCTGCAGCGGGGAATGCTTTATTGCCAAAGAGGTGACGGTAATGAGGAGAGCCAAAATAATTCGGCTTATTTGCGACATTGGGATCATCATTTTTCTGCTGGGATTCCTGCTGGCGTTCTTCTGGTATGGGAGAGGCTCCTTTGAGATGGCTCCAACAGAAGAGCAGCAGGAAAAAGCGAGGATAGGAGCGGCATTGCTGATGGCATTGGCAGGCGCGCTCTGTATGGTGGGCATTGCGGTCAGGAGAAAGCTGGGACGATCCTGTAAAGCCGATGATGGAGAATGAACGAAATTCGAACAAAGCGCCCATAGACGATTGCTGCGACAAAGCCCCGGGGTGGAAAGGAGGGAGCGGAATGGAAGAATCAAAAGAATACTACGCAGATGTCATCGTTGACATCTCCCATGAGAAGCTGGACAGACCCTTCCAGTACCGCGTCCCTGAAAGGCTCCGGGATAAGCTGGAGACAGGGGCCTGCGTGACGGTTCCCTTCGGGAACGGCAACAAGCTCCTGAAAGCCTATGTGGTGGGCATAGGGCAGGTCTGCAAGTACGACCCTGCCAAAATGAAGGAAATCCGGGGCATCGTCCAGGCCGGCACAGGCGCGGAGGATAAAATGGTCGCCCTGGCGGGATGGATTCGGAAGAACTACGGCTCCACCATGATACAGGCCCTGAAGGTAGTGCTCCCCGCCAGGCGCTCCGTGAAGCGGCTGGAGCACAGGACGCTGCAGCGGGCAATGGGCCGGGAGGAGATCATCTCTTTGCTTGGGGAGAGCAGGCGAAAGAAGCAGGCGGCTAAGGAACGCCTCCTCCAGGAGCTGGTGGAACAGGAGTCCATCCCCTATGAGTGGGTCACGGGGAAGCTGGGGGTCTCCGCCCAGACCGTGAAGAGCCTGGAGCGGGCCGGGGCCGTCCGGGTCGTCAGCACCGAAGCCTTCCGCAATCCCGTGAGCCTGGCCGCCACCAGGGAGCAGAAAAAGCTCTTAAGCGATGCCCAGAAGCGTATCGTGGAAGAGGTGATGGGCGACTTCGACAGCGGCCATCCCAGCACCTACCTGCTCCACGGCATCACCGGAAGCGGCAAGACAGAGGTCTACATGCAGCTCGTGTCGGAGATGGTGGGCCGGGGCCGTCAGGTCATCGTGCTGATACCGGAGATTGCCCTGACCTACCAGACTTTGCTTCGCTTCTACAACAGATTCGGGGACAGGGTCAGCATCCTGAATTCGAACCTCTCCCCCGGGGAAAAATACGATCAGTGCCAGCGGGCCAGAAACGGGGAGATAGACGTGATCATCGGCCCCCGCTCCGCATTGTTCACGCCCTTTCCGAATATCGGCCTGATTATCATGGACGAGGAGCACGAGGGCAGCTACAAGAGCGAGGCCTCCCCCAAGTATCATGCCAGGGAGACGGCCATCCAGGCGGCAAAGCTCCACGGGGCCAGCGTGCTCTTAGGCTCCGCCACGCCCTCCCTGGAGTCCTACTACCGGGCAGAGACGGGAGAATACAAGCTTTTTACCCTAAAGGAGCGCCTGACCGGCGGACAGCTCCCGAAAGTCCACACCATAGACCTGCGCAGGGAGCTGAAGGAGGGGAACCGCTCCATCTTCAGCCGCAAGCTCCAGGAGCTTCTGGCGGACAGAATCTCGAAAAAGGAGCAGAGCATCCTGTTCCTGAACCGGCGGGGCTACGCAGGCTTCGTCTCCTGCAGGGCCTGCGGCCATGTGATGAAATGCCCCCACTGCGACGTGTCCCTTTCGGAGCACAATGTCGGCAGGGGAGGGGTTGGGTTCCTGATGTGCCATTACTGCGGCTACCAGGAGCCCAAGCCCCGGGTTTGCCCGGACTGCGGCTCCAAATACATCAGCGGCTTCAAGGCGGGCACCCAGCAGATAGAGGAGAAGCTGCGGGAGATGTTCCCGGGGGTGAGGACGCTGCGGATGGACGGGGACACCACCCGCACAAAGGACAGCTATGAGCGGATCCTCTCCGCTTTCATGGGGGGCGAGGCGGATGTGCTGATCGGCACCCAGATGATCGTGAAGGGCCATGATTTCCCCAGGGTGACGCTGGTGGGCGTGCTGGCGGCGGACCTCTCCTTAAGCGTGGGAGACTACCGGGCCGGGGAGAAGACCTTCCAGCTATTGACCCAGGCGGTGGGCCGGGCGGGCCGGGGAGAGCTTCCCGGGGAGGCGGTGATTCAGACTTACCAGCCTGACCACTATGCGGTAGTCCATGCGGCGGCTCAGAACTATGAGGGTTTTTACAGGGAGGAAATCATCTACCGGGAACTGATGGGATATCCCCCGGCGGCCCATATGCTGGCAGTGCAGATCTTCGCCAGGGCGGAGGCGGGGGGCCACGCCCTGGCGGACGGGCTGGCGTCTATGACGAGACGGTATTTTGGCAGTCCGATGGATTCGAGGGAGGGGCGAGGCGCCCGGGAAACGCCTGGATTCATGGAGAATGCGCCGAAGACTAATGCGCCGAGGCCCCTGCAGGAAGCGGGGAAAGCCCGGCCGGAGGCGCAGATAATCGGCCCCGCACCGGCATCCATCGGCAGAATTAATGATATTTTTAGATTTGTGTTCTATGTGAAATGCGCAAAATATGATAAACTGGTACAGATAAAGGATTTGCTGGAAGAGGAACTGCAAAGACGCCAGTCCGGGGAGGAACTGGTGCAATTTGATTTCAATCCCATGAATACAATGTAAAGGAACAAGCGGAGGGGACAGCGAGATGGCAATCAGGAACATAAGGGAGATGGGAGAAGAGGTTCTCACAAAGAAGTGCAAGCTGGTGACGGAGATGACGCCCCGCACCAAGGAGCTGATCGAGGATATGCTGGACACCATGTACGAATCCAACGGCGTGGGCCTGGCGGCTCCTCAGGTGGGGGTACTCAAGCGCATCGTGGTGATAGACGTCACAGGGGAGGATCCGTACATCTTCATCAATCCCAGGATCGTTGAGAGCAGCGGCGAGCAGACGGGGATGGAAGCCTGCTTAAGCGTGCCGGGCAAGACGGGACAGGTCACCAGGCCCAATTACGTCAAGGCGGTGGCCCTGGATGTGAACATGCGGGAATTCGAGGTAGAGGGCACGGAGCTTCTCGCCCGGGCCATCTGCCATGAACTGGACCACCTGGAGGGGCATCTGTATGTGGAGAAGGTGGAGGGGCCGCTTCAGGATGCCGTTGAGGAAGAAGAGGAGGAATAGAGAATGCCCAGAGTGCGGGCATTCTTCCAGGGTTACGGCGGATGGGAGGTGTTGAGATGAGGATTGTTTTTATGGGAACGCCGGATTATGCGGCGGTGGCTTTGAGGGCGCTTATTAAGGCGGGGCATGAGGTTACGGCGGTGGTGACGCAGCCGGATAAGCCGAAGGGCAGGAGCAAGGAGCTGGTGCCGCCGCCGGTGAAGGTGTGCGCCGTGGAGAATGGCATTCCGGTGCTGCAGCCTAAGCGCGTCAAGCGTGCGGAGGCCATAGAGGAGCTTCGCTCTTTTCCGGCGGATGTGTATGTCGTGGCGGCTTTCGGGCAGATTCTTTCCCAGGAGATTCTGGATATCCCGCGCTTTGGCAGTCTGAATATCCATGCTTCTCTGTTGCCGAAGTACAGGGGGGCTTCTCCGATTCAGCATGTCATTATAGACGGTGAACCGAAGACGGGGATTACTATCATGCAGATGGACGCGGGGATAGATACCGGGGATATCCTTTACCAGAAGGAGACTCCTATTTCGCCCAGGGATAATTATGAGACGCTTCACGACAGGCTGGCCGCGCTGGGGGGAGAGGCGATAGTAGAGGCGCTGTCCCTCCTGGAGCAGGGGAAGCTAAAGCCTGTAAAGCAGGACGAGGCCGCAAGCTGCTACGCGCCGTTAATCGGCAAGGAGATGGGGGAAATCGACTTTTCCAGAGAGGCTCTGGCCATAGACCGCCTAATTCGCGGCATGACCCCATGGCCCAGCGCTTTCACCAGCTATAAAGGGAAGCAGCTGAAGATATGGCGGGCGGAGCCTACAGTGACGGAGAACTCTTACGGCCGCGTACCGGGGGAAATCCTGCGGATGGAGAAGGACTGCGTCACTGTGGCCACAGGAGAGGGGGCGCTTCGCGTCTATGAGCTGCAGCTGGCGGGGAAGAAGCGGATGACGGCCCACGATTTCCTGCTGGGGGTCAGGATGCAGCCGGGCGAGGTGTTAGGACAGGAACCGTCGTGACAGGGCGTGAAGCCCCGTTTTGGAGGAAGAAAGGAACGACAAAGTATGGGCATGTTTTATTGGGACTCTACGTATCTATTGGTAATCATCGGCATGCTGCTGTGCATGGGAGCCAGCGCCATGGTGAACAGCGCCATGAGCAGGTACAGCAAGGTCCGCAACGCCAGGAACATGACAGGGGCGGAGGCGGCCAGGCAGATACTGAACAACGAGGGGCTGTACAATGTGCAGGTCGAATGCCTGCCGTCCAACAAGGGGGACCATTACGATCCCCGTACCAACACCGTGCGGCTCTCCGCCGGCAACTATAATTACGCCTCCGTGACGGCGGTAGGGGTGGCGGCCCACGAGTGCGGCCATGCCATCCAGCACGCCAGGGGCTATGCGCCACTGAACATCCGTTCTGCCCTGGTGCCGGTGGTGAACATCGCAAGCCACTTAGGCATGCCCCTTATCTTCCTGGGCGTGATCTTGAGCTGGAACCAGACTTTGATCCAGATCGGCATCTGGGCCTTCGCTACGGCGGTGCTGTTCCAGCTGGTGACCCTGCCGGTGGAGTTCAACGCTTCCGCCAGGGCGGTGGCAAAGGTGCAGCAGTACGGGCTGCTAGGCGCGGAGGAGACCAGGGGCTGCAGGAAGGTGCTCACCGCCGCTGCCATGACCTATGTGGCGGCCACGGCTTCCGCCGGATTGCAGCTGCTGCGTTTGGTGCTGCTCTTTGGCGGCAATAATAGAAGGAGAGACTGACGTGGGCGTGAACGCGCGGGAGCTTGTGCTGGATATCCTGCTTTCCCTGGAGCGGGAGGAGGATTACTCCCACAGGCTGATCAAGGCAGTGCTGGACAAATACGATTACCTGGAGGGCCGGGAGAAGGCCTTCATCAAGCGGGTGGCGGAGGGGACGCTGGAGCGGGGGCTGGAGCTGGATTACTATCTGGACCGGTTCTCCAGCCTGCCTGTGGGGAAGATGCGCCCCCTGATCCGCTGCCTGATGCGCATGAGCGTCTATCAGCTTCTCTATATGGACAATGTGCCGGACAGCGCCGTGTGCGACGAGGCCTGCAAGCTGGCCGCGAAGCGGGGCTTCGAGCGGCTGAAGGGCTTTGTCAACGGGGTGCTGCGCGCCATTTCCCGAAAGAAGGACGAGCTCCCTTTGCCTGACGAAAAAACGGAGCCGGTACTCTATGATTCCGTGAAGTATTCCATGCCCCGGTGGCTGGTGGAGCTGTGGCGGCAGGAATACGGCCAGGAGGTGGCCAGGACGATTCTGGAGGGGCTGATGGCGATCCGCCCGGTGTCCCTGCGCTTTCGGCTGGGGATACCGGAGGCGGAGCGCGGACGGCTCTGCGCCCTGATGCGGGAGAAAGGGATGACGGTGGAGCAGAGTCCTTATCTGCCCTATGTGTACCTGGTGGGGCACGCGGAAGGGGTGGAGATGCTGCCGGGATTCCGTGAAGGAATGTGTACCATACAGGATATCAGCTCCGCCCTGGCGGTGGAGGCGGCGCAGATTCGGCCGGAGGACTTCGTCATCGATGTCTGCGCCGCGCCGGGAGGAAAGAGCCTTCTGGCCGC
>CAOOJO010000118.1 GCA_948496895.1 uncultured Acetatifactor sp.
TACTGACCTGCGAAGGAGAGGGCGGCGTGAACATGATGTCGCCGGGACTGCTCATGATGGAGGACGGGGTGCCGGGACTGTTTTATCTGGTGCGCATCACCTACGCCGTGACCAAGGTGTTCCTGCGCCGCTCCTCGGACGGCGGCCGGACCTGGGGCGAGAGGACGCTGTGCACGGAGCAGGAGGATTTCTTTGTCCTTAACAATGACAGGATCGTGCGCCTGGCAAGCGGCAGGATTATGGTGCCTGTGGCAAGCCACCGTTCCTGGGGAGGGGACGGGCGCATGGACGGCAATGCCAGGGCGATGTTCTTCTATTCGGACGACGATGGGCGGACGTGGGCCTGTTCCCGCTCCAGATGTTCGCTTCCCTGGGCCAATACCACCTCGGGGCTGCAGGAGCCGGGGCTCATTGAGCTGGCTCCGGGAATCCTCTGGGCCTGGGCCAGGACCGATCTGTGCGCACAGTACGAGATGTTCTCCATGGACAATGGGGAGACCTGGACAGCCAGCCAGCCCTCCCGGTTCACTTCCCCCTGCAGCCCCTTGAGCATGAAGCGGGACGGGGACGGGAAGCTGTACGCGGTGTGGAACCCGATTCCGGAGTACAACGGGCGTGGGAGGTCGGAGCGCGCTTTTACAGGAGGCAGGACGCCCATGGTCATCGCGTCCAGCGCGGACAATGGGAAGAGCTTTTCCGTGCCTGTGGCTTTTGAGACGGATGAAGCCAGCGGATACTGCTACTGCGCCATGTATTTCACGAAGGACGCGCTGCTGCTGGGATATTGCGCGGGAAGCGAGACAGACGGGAGCTGTCTGGTCAGGACCCGCGTCAGGCGTGTGGAACGGCAGGAGCTGGAAGGAATCTGAGCCTTCCGGTTTCAGCCTTGCCATAAAACAAAAAATCCAATAAGGAGGAATTGGTATGAAGAGTAAGAAGTTAGTCAGTCTGTTGCTGGCAGGCCTGCTGACCGTCGGGATGATGTCCGGCTGCGGCGACCAGGGCGGAAACGATGCATCAGGGGGGGCAGATTCGAAGGAAGATGCACCTGCCGAGTCGAAAGAGGACGATGCGGCGTCTGAGGATGACGCGGCATCCGGAGATGACGCCCAGGCGGACAATGCCGCGGATGACGACATCCCGGCTCCCGACCCCAACGAGCACTACAGCATCACCTATACGGGGTACTGGAGCGACTCTACCTATGAGGACGGCAGCTACTGCGAGACCATGCTGGAGGACGCGCTGGACTGCGACATCACCGTCATCAAGCAGGAAGGCAATGACGCGCTGAACGTTATGCTGGCATCCGGAGAAATGCCCGACTGCGCAACGCTGTCCGGCAAATCCAGTGCCTGGATGTACGAGCAGGAGCTGGTGCGCACCATCCCCAGAAACATGGTGGAGAAGTACTGCCCCAGCCTGATCAAGAACTATGACGAGAACCCGCTGCTGTACGCGCAGACCCTGAACCCTGAGAACGACCAGGAGTTCAACTACCTGACGGGCGTGACCTTCCAGTTCGTGGGCTATTATCTGAACTGCGACTACTATCGCTATGACTGGATCCAGAACCTGGGCATCGACCTGGGCGTGAACGTGGAGCAGGTCTCCGACAGGCTCTATGTGGCGGACGACGGCATCGAGCTGAGCAAGTTCATCGAAATCATTGATGCCTTCGTGAACAAGGATCCCGACGGCAACGGCCAGAACGACACCGTGGGCGTCACAGGCCAGAACCTGACCCATGGCCAGTACTACAGTGCCTACGGCTTCCATGCCGGTGTCAACAATGTGGACGGCAAGGCCGAAATGTATTATGTGCTTCCCGAGTACAAGGAGTTCTTGAAGGGCTTCGCGGAGCTCAATGCCCGCGGCCTGGTGGATCCGGATATCATCCAGGGCAACCGCCAGCTCATGTGGGATAAGGTAAACAGCGGAAACGCCGGTTATTACATTGTCTCCACCAACGCGCTGCAGTCCTCCTGGGCTCTGGACCGCCCTCCTCTGCAGCTGCTGGAGAGGATTCCCGAGGCGACCATCCTGGCTACCCCTGGCATCAAGCCCGACGGCGGCACAGTGCAGTCCTTGGTGAACTCGTCTCCCGCCTATGAGAACTTCTTCGTCAGGGCGGACATCGATGACCAGAAGCTGGCCAAGATTCTGCAGTTCGTGGAGATGGCCTGGTTCGGCGGCGGCGACAAGGACTTCCATGCTTCCATGATTTACGGCGAGAAGGACGTTGACTGGAAGTGGAATGACGAGGGCACAGCACCTGTGAAGATTAACAACCTGGCCAACGGTGAAAGAGGAACCTGGACCTTCGGCCAGCTGGGCCAGGATGCGGACGTGACTGCCTGGATTGCGGACGATCCTCTGTTCAATGCCGGCAATAAGTACTGGACCGGCCCCGACGGCTCCTGGATGAAGTTCCAGCACCCGGAGTACAAACAGGATATCTACAATGAGACAGATCTCGCCACCGTCAATGCGGAGGTTTCCGGAGACATCAACGCTTATGTGGGCGAGTACCGCTCTCAGGTCTTCCTGGGGCAGAAGGATGTGGATGCCACCTGGGATGAGTATCTGGCGGAGCTTGAGCGGCTGGGCTACAGCAGGCTGATGGCCGAATACGAGAAGCTGGAGCCCCTTGAGGACATCATTGCCAGCTATTCAAACTGATTGAGGCTCGGAAAGGCTCCGGCCAGAGAATATTTTGAGTGAAGCTGACTCCGGGGCGTAGCCCTGGCGGGCAGCCGGCCGAAGGTCTGGCCATGGGGCCGATGGAGGCATGAACCTATGTTGAGTCCCTGACAGATTTCCGTTTTGTCAGGGACTTTTCATTGGTTCCGTTTTTCCAGAAAGGAGAGACCTATATGAATTATGTAAAACAGGGGGAGCTGGGAGCCGTGACGGCCAGCATAGGCCCCAGGGAGAACAACCCCAGAAACAGCGAAGGGACATTCCTGGAGCTGCCAGGCGGTGAGATCATATTCGTGTACAGCCGGTTCCGGGGAGACAGCAGCTCCGATGAAGCCTTTGCGGATTTGAGCCTGATTCGTTCCACGGACGGAGGCAGGACCTGGGGCGAGGACGAGATCATCCTCACCTATCAGGGGGAGAACGGCGTCAACATGATGTCGCCCGCGCTGCTGATGATGCAGAACGGAGACGTGGGCCTGTTCTATCTGGTCAGGCTTACATACAAGCGCACGCAGATTTTCCTGCGCCGTTCCTCCGACAGGGGGAAGACCTGGGGGGAGAGAGTGGTGTGCACGCCTCAGGAAGATTTCTTTGTAATGAACAACGACAGGGTCGTAAGGCTTGCCAGCGGCAGGATCATCGTTCCCGTGGCCAGCCACCGCACCGGAGAGCATTATATGGACGGCCGTTCCCTGGCGATGTTCTTCTACTCGGATGACGACGGGGCCACCTGGCGCTGTGCCAGAGACAAATGCGCCATGCCCTATTCCTCCTTCTGCTATTCCGGCCTTCAGGAGCCGGGAGTGCTGGAGCTTGCCCCTGGGATACTCTGGGGATGGGCCAGGACGGATCTGGGGAACCAGTATGAGATGTTCTCCATGGACGAGGGGGACAGCTGGACGGCATGCCAGCCGTCGCGCTTCACTTCGCCAAACAGTCCCCTGAGCATGCGGCGGGACAGCGACGGGACCATATACGCGGTATGGAATCCGATCCCCATCTACAATGGCCGCTTCGAGGCCTGGGAGCCTGTCACGGGCGGGAGGTTCCCCCTGGTGATAGCGGCCAGCCGTGACAACGGAAAGTCATTTTCCCACCCCATGATCGTGGAGGGGGACGAGACCAGGGGATACTGCTATACGGCGATCCTGTTTACAAAAGACGCCATGCTGCTGGCTTACTGCGCGGGAAATAAGGAGGACGGGCACTGTCTGACGAGGACCCGTATCCGGCGCATCGAGAAGAGCCAGCTTGAGGAGCTCTGGACGAACGTGTGGCTGAACCGCAGATGAAGTCCACCTCACAGGCAATCATAGCAGCTTCCGGGAGACGGCTTCTGAGACGGCTACCCGTCTGGCCAGGATTTCATCCGGATTCCTGATGCAGAAGGCCTGGAAGAGGCAGTCGATGAGCAGGAGCTGTCCCATTTTGGCGCTTACGGATCCCGCGTGGATGGGATTTTCATTGTATCCACAGATGAGCGTCACCTCCGCCAGCTCCGCGGCAGGGGAATTGGGGAAATGGGTGATCAGGATTATGGGGACGGAGCGTTCCTTGGCCAGATTCAGCAGCTCCTGTACGTCCTTCGTGGAGCCGGAATAGGAGAAGAACAGGATTACATCCTCCGATGTGGCCAGGGCTGTATGGATGATCTGCAGGTGGGAATCCGAGATATGGACAAAGTTCGGGGAGATAGTGGAAAACAGCGCAGATGTCTCCATGGCCATGACCATTCCGGCGCCCTGGCCGAAGCAGTACACATGCCGGGCGCTGGACAGCAGCTCCACAGCGCGGTTGAAGGAATCCGGACTGAGCTGCTCGATGGTTTCCCGGAGGGACAGGATGTAGGAATCAAACAGCTCCCTGCTGATGGAGCCCAGCACGTCATCCGCCTTCGGATGTTCGGACATGGTCTCGCTGACCTGCTGCCTTTGGGTGAAGGAATAATCGGATTTCGCCAGGGCGATTTTCAGGTTGTTGTAGCCCAAAAGCCCCATCTTCTGGCAGAAGCGGGTGATTGTGGCCTCCGATACGCCGCTGTTCTCCGCCAGCGAATTGATGGAAAGATACTGCACCTCTGTGGAATTCGCAAAGATATATCCGGCCAGTTTCTTTTCGGAGCGGGTAAGTGTGCTGTAGCGTTCTGTCAGGGAATCGAGGAAGGATCCGGCCATATTTGTTCTCTCCTTATTTATCAAGATGTTAAAAAATCATAAATACTGTTATCTATTGTTGTCTAAATGAACATAAGTCATTATAATATAACTTGTCAGAAAAAGCAACCTGAAAGAAAGAAGGTAGAATATGGAGAATAGCAAAGCAAAGTATCAGGGAATCATTCCGGCGTTCTACGCGTGTTATGACGAAGAGGGCCGCGTCAGCGCCGATAGGGTGGAAGAGCTGGCGGCATACTTCGTGGACAAGGGAGTGAAGGGGCTCTACGTGGGCGGCTCCTCGGGGGAATGCATCTACCAGGATGTGGAGGAGCGGAAGCTGTCGCTGGAGCATGTGATGAAGGTGGCGGCAGGGAAGCTGACGGTCATCGCCCATGTGGCGTGCAACAATACCAGGGACAGCCGCGTGCTGGCCGCCCATGCGGAAAGCCTGGGCGTGGATGCCATAGCCGCCATACCGCCTATTTATTTCCATCTGCCCGAATATGCCATCGCGCAGTACTGGAACGATATATCCGCCGCGGCCCCGAACACGGATTTCGTGATTTACAATATCCCCCAGCTGGCAGGCGTGGCCCTGACGCTGCCCTTGTTCAAGGAGATGAAGAAGAATCCGAAGGTGAGGGCCGTGAAGAACAGCTCCGTGCCGGTGACGGATATCCAGACCTTCCGGATGGAGGGCGGAGAAGACTTCGTCGTCTTCAATGGCCCCGACGAGCAGCTGATATCCGGTCTGGCCATGGGGGCGGACGGAGGGATTGGCGGTACATACGGCGTCATGCCGGAGCTTTATATGAAGATCATGGAGCGCTACCAGGCCGGCGACATGAAGGCCGCCATGGCGATACAGGATGAGGCCACCAGCATCATCTATGCCATGGGCGTCTGCCACGGCAATCTGTACGCGGTGATGAAGGAAATCCTGAAGATCCGCACAGGGATCGACATCGGAACGGTGCGCAAGCCCATGCCCACCCTGTTGCCCGAGGACATGCCCCAGGTGGAGAAGTGCGCCGGGATGATCGATGCGGCCATCAAGAAATATTGCTGATTTTGGAAGGCTCCTATTATATAAGGAAGGATTTCCCGTCTCTGACAGATTTTCGGCCCTGTCGGAGACGGGCTTTTTCGTAAAAGACAGTTGCAATCCGCCCCATGCCTATGTTACCATAGATGCAGGCAGGATTTTTGGTCTGCATGAAAGGAGGCTTACAGCCATGAGCAGCATGAGAGGAATCGACACCCCCGTCCGCCAGCGCAGGAGACGGGTATTTCGGGAAGTGGCGAACCTGGCGTACAATTCGACGAACCTAAAGGACGACATGGAGGCGCTCCCTTATAAAATAGTGGACTACGAAGAGCCCCTGTACTGGGAGAGCGTGTACCGGGACAGGGCCATCATCCGCGAGCGCATCCGCCTGGCCATGGGCATGAGCCTGCGCCCGGAGAACAGGGAGCATCCCGGCCATCTGACCCAGGGGCTGGAGGAGAGCGACATCGACGAGAAATACTATGAGCCGCCCCTGATGCAGGTCATCCCCTCCGCCTGCAACGCCTGTCCGGAGAACCATTATGAAGTCACCAGCTCCTGCATGGGCTGCGTGGCCCATCCCTGCCACAGCGTGTGCCCCAAGGGGGCCATCTCCATGGTGAACGGCAAGTCCGTCATCGACCAGGAGAAGTGCATCAAATGCGGCAAGTGCAAGGAGGTATGCCCCTATGACGCCATCTGCCACAAGGAGCGCCCCTGCAAGGCGGCCTGCGGCGTGGACGCGATCAAATCCGACCGGTTCGGCAGGGCTTACATAGATAACGACAGATGCGTGTCCTGCGGGATGTGCATGGTGAGCTGCCCCTTCGGGGCCATAGCGGACAAGTCCCAGATATTCCAGCTGATCCGGGCCATGCAGTCGGGCAGGGAGATCATCGCCCAGGTGGCCCCGGCCTTCGCGGGCCAGTTCGGGCCGAAGGTCACGCCGGAGATGTTCAAGACGGCGCTGAAGGAGCTGGGCTTCGCGGACGTGTACGAGACGGCCATCGGCGCGGACTTGGGCTGCATGGCGGAGGCGGAGCATTACGTGAACGAGGTGGCCACAGGGAAGCAGAGCTTCGCCCTGACCTCCTGCTGTCCCTCCTGGTCCGTGATGGCCAAGCACCTCTTCCCCGAGACCATCGACAAGATCAGTAACGAGCTGACCCCCATGGTGGCCACGGCCAGGATCATCAAGCGGGAGCACCCGGACGCACAGGTGGTGTTCATCGGCCCCTGCGCCTCCAAGAAGCTGGAGGCCAGCCGCAGGACGATCCGCTCGGACGTGGACTTCGTCATCACTTTTGAGGAGCTGACCGGGATGTTCGAGGCCAGGGGGATTCTTCTGGAGGAGATTAAGGCCATGGACGAGATGGAGGACGCCACCGGGGCGGGCCGTGGCTACGGCGTGGCAGGCGGCGTGGCGGGGGCCATCGAGGAGTGCATCAAGACCTATTACCCCGGCACCGAGGTGAAGATAGAGCACGCGGAGGGCCTGACGGAGTGCAAGAAGATGCTGCTGCTGGCCAAGGCGGGCAGGAAGAACGGCTGCCTGATAGAGGGCATGGCCTGTCCCGGCGGCTGCGTGGCCGGAGCGGGGACGAACATCGCCATCCCGCAGGCCATGAAGGAGGTGGCGAAGTTCAAGGCCCAGGCCAAAGAGACGGTGCCCCGGGAGGCGGATGACAGAGACGACCTATCATAAATTTGGTATGGATGGTATGGAATAGAAAGCAGGAGGAAAATCGTGTCAGAGAAGAAGATACTGCTAGGCAATGAGGCCATAGCGAGAGGAGCCTACGAGGCGGGCGTGAAGGTGTCGGCGGCC
>CAOOJO010000119.1 GCA_948496895.1 uncultured Acetatifactor sp.
CATAGACCGGTATTATGCCATCCGGAGAATGGCGGAAACCAATGTGTGGGCGGCGCATGAACTGGCCAATCTGTATTTTCATGGCTTTGCGTTCCGGGAAATCAATGAGGGGAGCGGAAATAACGGCATATACCGGGTGGAGGTCAACCATGGCCTGGCGGTGCATTATTACCAAAAGGGGGCGGACTGCGACCCACCCCTGCTGGCTGCCTGCTGGTCTCTGGGCTATATGATCTGGAACGGCATGGCGGAGGGGCTGACAGAGGAGGAAGCGGAAAGAACTGCCAGAAAATATTTCGCCCGCTGCATGGAAGAAGACTATATACCTGCCTTCAACAGCGTAGGGAACATAGAACTGGCCAGGGGCAGGGCGCTACTGAAAAGGCAGGAGGAGCGGGAGGCCGGGGGAAGCGGCCTGTCCGGGGAAGAGCGGGAGGAGATGTACGCCTGCTTTCGGCTGGCCCTGAAGTATTTTGATTACGCGGGGTGCAATGGCTGGCCCTATGGCCATATCAATATGGCGGAAACGCTGGCCGATGACAGCATAAGGACGAAAATCCTGCCCCATATCCAAAATGGACTGCAGCTCCAGGGCAGCCTGGACGTAAAGGAGAGATGGCAGGCAGCGGCGGACTACGGCAATTTATGGGCCATAGACCAGCTGGGCCTGGTATATCTGAAGGAGGGGGACTGGGAGCGGGCCTGTTCCCTTTGGAGGGAGGCTTCGGAGCGGAACTACCCTTCCTCGGGCCTGAATATGGCCCTGTATATCTATGGGCCGGAAGGGACCTGCCCGGACACCCTCCAGTATATCTCCTGCCTGGAAAGGGCCTCTGTGGACGGCAGCGCCCGGGCGAGCTATGAGCTGGCACGGTATTCCGTGAAGAGAAACACGGAGACATGCTGCAAATATCTGCGGATAGCACAGAGGCAGAACTACACGAAGTACGATGACGAACTCCATCAGGCCATCAAGGCGATGATGAATTCCCTGGAGGGTTCGGAGCAGCCCCATTGAGCCGGGGAAAACAGTACATAGGGGGAGCAGGCAGACATGAGCTATATCGCGTTTATCCAACAGGATGCCCTGTACAGCGCCAGGACGGAATTTCCGGGCACCTTTACCATAGGCTCCGGAAACAGGGACGATATCCAGATAAAGGGGCTGGGGAACAGCCAGATCATACTGAAAGGGAACCGGAAAGGGGAACTGACCATCCAGGGGAAAGGCGCCTTTGGGTTTTCCCGGGAAAACGTACAGAAGGATTCCCTGATAGCCCTGGATCCGGCGGGAGGGACGGCCCTGTATGTGACGGACGGGGAGGGCCAGGGCCGGGAGAGGCTGCGCCTGCCTTTGGACGGCGTCATCCGGTTCGGCCGCCGGGAGCAGAACGACGTATGCATAAAGAATCCCTATGTCTCCGGAGAGCACTTCCAAATGCACTGCAGGGAAGGGGTGTTCCGGGTAGAGGATTCGGGCAGCTCCTATGGCCTGTACGTGAACGGGCGCAGGGTGATTCGGGCAAATGTCCATTCCGGGGACGTGATTTCCATTCTGCACATCAATATCATCCTGGAGAACAACGAGCTCCTTTTTGAGAATGTAGGAGAGGGCCTGCGCATCAGGGCCGTGAGGAATGCCTTCATAGGCGGCGCGGCCGGAAGGGACGAGGACGGCGGACTGAAATACCGCCGTTCCCCCAGGACCCAGGAGGAGCTGCCCGGGGAGCCCATCCTGCTGGCGAACCCGCCCCAGGCCAGCGGCCAGACGGGGATAAGGCGCGGGCTGTTCGCCTCCGCGGTGGGAACGGGGGCCATGTTCGCGGCGAATCTGGCCACAGGAGGGCTTGCCTCCCCGGCGCTGATGGCGGCAAGGGCTGCCAGCCTGGTGTCCCCGGTGACCTCCATTGCCGTCCAGAAAGGCGCCTCCAAAGAGGAGAAGAAAAAGAGAGAGGCCTACGACAGGCAGCGGATGGAGAAGTATGGCCGCTACATAGCGGAGCAGAAGGCCAGGATAGAGGCTGTGGCGGACAAGCAGAGGAAAATCATCTCCCAGGAGAATCCACCCGCCGCTAAATGTCTGGAGAGCCTGGAAAACCTCCAGCGAAGCCTCTGGGAGAGATCCGTGGAGGACAGGGATTTCCTCCATGTGCGGCTGGGAATGGGGTATGAGAATCTGTGCGTGGAGGTAAAGTACCGGGCGGACCAGGGCTTCACCATGGAGAACGACCAGCTGGAGCTCCTGGCGGCCCAGATCGTGGAGGAGACTGCCATCGTGGATCAGGTCCCCGCCAGGGTGGATCTGGCCAGCCATCAGAGAGTGGGCATAGTGGGCAGCAGACAGAGGGTGATCGAACAGGTGCGCAATATGCTGGTCTGCCTCACCACGGCCCACAGCTTCAGGGATGTGAGGATTGTGGGCATTTTCAGCAGGGAGGAGGAGCGGCAGTTCTCCTCGCTGCGCTGGCTGCCCCATGTGTGGGACGATGAGGGAAGGGGACGGTATCTTTCCTTTGGGCGGGAGCAGGCCCACAGGCTCTGTGAGGCCTTCCTGCCCTTGCTTAAGGAGCGCCGGGAGAGGGAAGGGCTTCCCTATTACATCTTCCTCCTGGGGAGCCGGGAGGCCGTGCAGGACGAGGAGATCATGCAATACCTGGCCGAGGGCGAGCCTCCCTGTGGGGTCAGTGTCCTGTTCCTGTTCGACGACCTGTATTCCCTGCCCCATAGCTGCCAGTTCATCATAGACGTGGACAATGGCCCCTGCGGCTTCCGGAAGGACAGGGTCAACAATAAATTCATCTACACGCCGGACGTGCCGGTGGCGCCGGAAGCCTTCGACGGCTACTGCAGGACCATGTCTGCCATAGAGCTGGAGGGATTTGCGTCCGCAGCGGAGCTTCCGGCCGGCATCAGCTTCCTGGAGGGCTTCGGGGTGAAGCGGGTGGAGGAGCTGGGGGCCTATGAGAGGTGGATGAAGAATCTCCCCTACAAAAGCATCGCCGCTCCCATCGGCTCTCTGGGGGGAGACAAGGTGTTCTCCCTGGATATCCACGAAAGGGCCCACGGCCCCCACGGGCTGGTGGCAGGCACCACGGGATCCGGAAAGAGCGAGACCCTGCAGTCCTGGATTCTCTCCATGGCCGTGAACTACCATCCCCACGACGTGGTGTTCGTGATTATCGACTACAAGGGCGGAGGCATGGCCAATCTGCTGCTGGAGCTGCCCAACGTGGTAGGGAGGATCACGAATATCAGCTCAGGCATAGGCAGGTCCCTAATCTCCCTCCAGGCGGAGATGAAGCGCCGCCAGCGGATATTCGATGAATACAGGGAATATCAGGTGAACCACATAGACAAATACCAGAGGCTGTATAAGGAGGGGAAGGCAAAGGAGCCCCTGCCCCATCTGGTGATCGTGGCGGACGAATTCGCGGAGCTGAAGAAGGAGGAGCCGGAGTTCATGGCGGGCCTGATCAGCGCCTCCCGCATCGGCAGGTCTCTGGGGGTACATCTGGTGCTGGCCACCCAGAAGCCCTCCGGGGTGGTGGACGACCAGATTCAGAGCAACAGCAATTTCCGGCTCTGCCTGAAGGTGCAGGACGCCGCGGACAGCAAAGAGATGATTAAGCGCCCGGATGCCGCCCGCATCACGCAGCCCGGAAGGGGCTTCATCCGGGTAGGCGAGGATGTGGTATTCCAGGAATTCCAGTCCTTCTGGAGCGGCGCGGCGTATGAGGTTCAGGAATCGCCCGCCGATGGAACGGGGGAGGAGGCCAACCCTATATGCCTGGTGGCCATGGACGGGGCCAGGACGCGGATCGTGGAGGAGCCTTTGACCGCGAAACCGGACAGGGATGAACTGTCTGCCGTGAGGGACTACCTGCGGGAGGTGGCCAGGGAAAATGGCATACAGAAGCTCCCGGGGCCCTGGCTGGAGGATCTGCCGGAGAGGCTTTCGCTGGAAGGGCTGCTGGAGGGAAAGAGCGTGACCTTTGACGGCAGCGCCTGGCCGGAGGAGGGGCTGCCCTGGATGAAGGTCCCCATCGGGATGTACGACAGCCCGGAGAACCAGAGCCAGGGAATCCTGTATCTGGATCTGCCAAAGCAGGGGCATACGGCCATTTACGGCGCCCCCGGCACAGGGAAGACTACGATGCTGAAGTCAATAGTGTGGTCCCTCTGCCAGTGCTTTTCCCCGGGGGAGGCCGTGGTATACATCCTGGACTGCGGCGGCTGGAGCATGAAGGCGCTGGAGGACCTGCCACATGTAGGGGGAGTGGCCCTGGACTATGAGGAGGAAAAGATAAAGAAGACGGCGCCCCTTATCCTGGACGAGATAGAGTCCAGAAAGCGGAAATTTTTAGAGCAGGGCGTCAGCTCCATCTCCGCCTACCGGGAGACGGGCACAGAGTCCATGCCGGCTATCCTCCTGGCGGTGGACAATGTGACCGCCCTGACGGAAACCTATCCGGAGATGGAGCGCCTGCTGGTGACCGTGGCGGGCCAGGGAGCCTCCTACGGCATCTACCTGATATGCACGGCGGCGAGTCCCGGCGGGATCCGGTTCCGGATAGCCGCCAATATCAAGAATGCCATTTCCTTCGAGCTGGCGGAAAAAGGGGACTATGTCAATGCGGTGGGAAGGCTCTTGGGCAAATCCCTGCCGCCCGTCAGGGGCAGGGGATTCATCAGGGGCAATCCGCCGCTGGAATTCCAGGCGGCCCTGCCCTTCCAGGAGGACACGGAGGCGAAGCAGACCGCCAGGATCAGGACCGTGGCGAAGACCATGGCAGAGTCCTGGAGGGGAAGGGGGCAGGGCCATTGGCCCAGACGGATTCCTGTCATGCCGGAGAGGGTTTCCCTCCGGGAGCTGGACGCAGGGCAGCTCTCCGGTCACTGCATCCCCCTGGGGATAAAATACAGTGACCTGACCCCTGCCACAGTGGATCTGTGGGAGGACTACTGTTTCCTGATAACGGGCACGGACAGAAGCGCTATAGGCGGATTCCTTAAGGCCCTGGAAGACATGCTGCAAAACCGGGATTCGGAGGACAGAATCTGCGCCTTCGGCAAGGGCGGAGACATGGCGGATGCCAAGTCCCGGCTGGAGGGGATCGTCCAGGAGCTGAACGCCCGGAAGAAGGCCCAGAGCAGGGCCATGCGGGAAGCGGGCGGGGAGGGAGGGGATTTTTCTCCGCAGGAGTTCCTGGCTTCCTATGGGCGGATCGTCATCGTCATAGAGGACATAAAGGAATGGACGGAGTCCTTTAACGAGAGGGACAGGGGAATCATGGAGCGGATCTGCAGGCAGGCCAGGGGCCTGGGCATCATGGTCATCGCGGCGGGGAGCCGGGACGACATAGCCCTTCTGCAGGCTTCAGATGCCCTGACTGCCGCAATCCTTGCGTCCGGAAAGGCCCTTGGGCTGGGAGGGAGGGCCAGCGCCTACGACTTCCTGCCGGGAGCGATGGATGCCAAGGAGAAGGAGGCGGAAATGGCAGCCGGGGACGGATGCTTATTTGACGGGGGACAGTGCACAAGGATAAAACTTCTGTCCGCGGAAGCGGGAAAATGATTGACTAGTCAAGTCAATATAGGCGAGGGAGGTGAGGAGGATGCTATGAAGAACGTTATCGTGACTGTGACGGACAGGGCGCACAGCTATGCCTACGATATGGAATTCCCGGCAGACATCCGGGGGGACAGGCTCGTCCGGTTCCTGTTCCAGGCGCTTCATGAGATAGACCCAGGCCTGGAATATGACGCCGCAGACTATGGGCTCTATCTCCAGAGGGCGAAGCATTTCGTCAATTCCCATCAGACCTTTGCCCAGGCAGGGGGCAGGAATGGCGACATCATCCTTGTGGTGGACATGAATCCGGGCAGAGAGGCGCCCAGGGCAAAGGATGGGCAATGACCTGGCTGTCAGGCATGCGACCAGAAAAATTCTTAAGAAAGAGAGAGGTAGGAAAATGGCAACGATTCAAGTAACGCCGGAGCTGCTGAACGGAAAGGCCGCTCAGCTGCGGCAGCTTAAGGCAAGCCACGATGAAGCCATGGCGAGAGTGGCGGCGATTGTAGGCGGCCTGTCGGATGTGTGGAGGGGCGAGGCCCAGGTGGCCTATGTGGAGAAGTTCCAGAGCATGCGGGGCGCGATCGATTCCTTCTCAGGGATGATCGAGGAGTACGCCTGCTTTATGGACAAAGCGGCGAATGCGATGGCAGAGACGGACGCCAGCCTGAAAGCGGGCATGGCGGCAGCGGGCCAGTAAGGGGAGTGGGACATGAAGAGAGGATATCCATTATCCGCAGAAGCGCTGCTGTATTCTGTGGTATTGAAGAAAAAAGCGGGTATTTATGGAGTGGAGAACGTGCTGGCGGACATAGGGGAGGCAGAATATCCCGCCTTCGCCAGGCGCGCGGAGGAGGAGCTTGTGGCCTGCGGGGCCGGAGAGCTGGACTTCGGCGACGGCATGAGCCTGACAGAGGAATTCGATGCGCTCATGGATCTGTGCACGGACTGCGCGGGCGTGGTGGCAGTGGACGTAAAAGGGGAAAAGGGCCTGCGGCACATGACCTTCTATCTGGGGGCGGAGCAGGTGCCGGTGCTGGTGAGGGCGGAGCAGGGATACATGCTCTATCCCCAGTCCGATGCCGGACAGATGCTGGAGGAGTTCCTTGCGCTGCCGGAAGACAGATTCGACTTTCCTCCCTGCAGGCTGGACAGCGGGAAGGCGGCCGGGACGAAGGCCAGCGACCTTGCGGCCCAGGGACTGGGCAGTGAGGAGGAGGCGTTCCTGGCGCAGGCCTTGAACGGCGGGCACAGCTTCTGCCAGGTCAGCCGCATAGAGGGATTCGAGAAAAATGAACTCCTTCCCTTTGTGTATTCGGATCAGGGCTGCGCGGAAATCAGCGTGGAGTACGATTCGGACAAGGAGTACCTTGTCTTTGCCGCCGTGGGCAGGGAAGAGCTGTTAGGCAGGATTGAAAAGATGCTGACGGAGGAGATGGTAACTTCTTTTGACGAAAAGGAATATGACGGCATAGAGTACCTGCCGGAAGAGGAAGCGGCGATGGAAAGGGACGAGGAGCTGGCGGGGAACGATGAAGAGCCGGAAGAAGGGGGAGAATGATGGGAGGTCAATCCATAAGCGTACAGGCGGAGGAGGCCAGGGGATGCCTGACCCAGATACGCCAGATCGTGGAACAGTACAGAGACCTGGCCGCCAGGGCAAAGGAAATGGCGGAAGAGCTGTCCGTCTGCTGGAAAGGCGACAGCGGCGACGGCATACAGATCAAGATTCAGGAATGGGTGCAGAGACAGGAGGCGGAGGCGGCAGTCATGGAGCAGAAGGCCTCTGCCACGGAAGGCTATATCAGGGGGATGGAAGAGCTGGACGCGAAGCTGGCAGGAATGCTGTGATAGGAGAGACAAATGGCAGAGCAATTGATTTTATTTCAGACAGATGAATTGAGCGGCGTGAAGGCCAAATACAACGGTCTGGCAGGTCAGATGGAGACCCTTGGCGATAATCTGAGGACAGCGGAAGGCCGTCTGAACAGCTGCCTTTCCGCCATGGAGAGCGTGGTGGGCTCCGGGGGCGGAGCAGGGTACTTCTACGATTCCACATGGGCCGGAGGGCAGTATGAGGGCATGAAGGCCATCCTGACGGTCATCGCGAAGGCGATCGACCTCACCGCGGAGACTGACGGCAGCCTGAAGGGA
>CAOOJO010000120.1 GCA_948496895.1 uncultured Acetatifactor sp.
GGCGGGGAAGGTCATCCGGCTCTATGGCATGCAGGACATGCTCATGGGGAACGCCAGGGAGGAGATAAGGAAGAGCAGGGCCTACTGGGGCGGGATGATCGACATGATGCGCCGTACCATCCAGGCCAACAACGGGATGAACAGCCTGTTCACCATAGGCTCCTATCTGCTGGTGACCATAAAGGTGGTGACAGGGGCGGTGACGGTGGGAGCCTTCACCCAGTACGTGGGCGCGCTGAACCAGTTCGGCAACGCCTGCTTCACCATCATCAACTGCCAGGTCAGGCTGCGCAACGTCTGCACCTACATGGAGAAGTTCCTGGCGTTCCTGGACATGGAGAGCGGGCACGCAAAGGGGACAAGACCCCTGGAGAGGAGCGCGGACGGGGAATACGAGCTGCGCTTCGAGAACGTGAGCTTCCGGTATCCGGGCAGCCAGGACTATGTGCTGAAGGACATCAACTGCAAGCTGGACATCAGGGGGAAGATGGCCCTGGTGGGAGAGAACGGCGCGGGGAAGACCACCTTCATCAAGCTCCTGTGCCGCCTCTACGAGCCCACCCAGGGGCGCATCACCTTGAACGGCGTGGACATCCGGGAGTATGACGAGGAGGCATACAGGGCCCTGTTCGGCGTAGTGTTCCAGGACTTCAAGCTCTTCGCCTTCCCGGTATGGGAGAACATCGCGGCGGGATTTGAACGAAATGACGATAAGATATGGAAGGCCCTGGAGCAGGCGGACGCGGCGGACATCGTCAGGCGGATGCCGAAGCAGCTGGACACCTACCTTTATAAATACCTGGAGGACGGGGTGGAGATCAGCGGAGGGGAGGCCCAGAAGATCGCCCTGGCCAGGGCCCTCTATAAAGACGCACCCATAGTCATCCTGGACGAGCCCACGGCGGCTTTGGATCCGGTGGCGGAGGCGGAAGTCTACTCCCGCTTCCAGGAGATGGTGGAGGGGAAGACAGGGATCTACATCTCCCACAGGATGTCGAGCTGCCAGTTCTGCGACGAGATAATCGTGTTCCACAAAGGGGAGATCGTAGAGCGGGGCAGCCACGGCGAGCTCCACGCCCGGGGCGGGAAGTACGCGGAAATGTGGGACGCCCAGGCCAGGTACTACGCCTGATGTAATAAAAGATTGAAAGGATGGACCCGGCACAAAAAAAGGACAGGACAGCCCTGTTCTTTTTTTATGGGCGGAATCCATAAACAATATTTGAAAATTTCGGAAATGAATGCCGCACATAGGCGGGATTATGGCGAAATGCTGGAAAAACAAGGGGAAACGGGGCGCAAAAAGTGTTTATTTACGAAAGAATGCAATCATGCTTTAATAGAAATGCGCAAAGATGGAATTCCAGAAAACAGAGAGAGGAGATGGATACGTGAAGCATGTGAAAGCGAAGACCAGTGTAGGGCCGCTTTCCGGAGAACAGAAGCGGAGGCGGCTGGTCAGGGCATTAAAGCGGAACTGGGTGCTGTATGTTTTTCTGCTGCCCTCATTGGTCTATATCATACTTTTCTGCTATTGGCCCATGTACGGACTGCAGATCGCGTTCCGGAATTTTAAATTTAAGGACGGGTTCTGGGGAAGCGAATGGGTAGGCCTGCGCTGGTTCGAGAAGTTCCTGAGCACGCCAAGGTTCTGGGGCATCCTGAAGAACACGCTGGTCCTGAGCATATATTCCCTGATTGCGGGTTTTCCGCTTCCCGTCATATTGGCGTTGGTCTTGAACAATGTGAGGAATGTCAGATGGAAGAAATTTGCCCAGACCATTACATATATGCCCCATTTCATTGCGGTGACGGTGCTGGTGGGCATGATGTCCCTGTTCTTCTCGCCCTCGTCCGGATTCGTGAATACATTGCTGTCTTATCTGGGAGGCTCGGGGGATACCTACTTCATGGGCACGCCGCGCTATTTCTCCCATATGTATGTCTGGTCCGGCGTGTGGCAGGGAATGGGCTGGGGCTCCATCATCTATCTGGCGGCCCTGGCGGGCGTGGACCAGGAGCTGCATGAGGCGGCGAACATCGATGGCGCCAATAAGCTGAAGCGCATCTGGCATATCGACCTGCCCTCCATCCTGCCCACGGTGATCATCCTGCTGGTCATGAGCTGCGGGTCCATTGTGGGAGTAGGGTATGAAAAAGTATACCTGATGCAGAACAGCCTGAACGTGGAGGTGTCGGAGGTAATCTCCACCTATGTCTACAGGACAGGACTGGGGAACCGGCAGTACAGTTATTCCACGGCCATTGGGCTGCTGAACAATCTGGTGAATATCGTGATTCTGGCAATCGTGAACAAGGTGTCAGGAAAACTCAGCGGCATCAGCCTCTGGTAGAAAGAGAGGGCGGTTTTGAAGACAAAAAGGGCGAACAGGAGAATAAAGCAGGCCTGGGACGACAGTATTTTTGACATATGCTGCAATCTGTTCCTGACACTGTTTGTGATCATTGTGTTCTATCCCATTTATTTTGTGGTGGTGGCCTCCTTTACGGAGCCCACCTATGTGAACAGCGGCGCGCTGCTGCTGTATCCCAAGGAATTCACGCTCAGCGGCTATAAGGCCATCTTTGCGGAGGAGAGAGTGTGGAGCGGCTATTTCAATACCATCCTCTACACCCTGGGAGGCACGGTGGCAGGGACGGCTGCGGTGGTGATGGCGGGGTACGCCTTTTCCAGGAAGGATTTGCCGGGGGCAGGGCTTTTGATGAAGCTGTACGTGTTCACCATGTACTTCGGCGGCGGGACGATTCCCCTCTTCCTGGTGGTGCGGAGGCTGGGCCTGGTGGACACCCGAGCCATCATGATTCTTTTAGGATGCGTGTCCACCTACAACATCATTGTAGTCCGCTCCTTCATGCAGTCCAACATCCCGGAGGAGCTGTATGATGCCGCCATCATTGACGGATGCGGGCAGGGAAAGTTTTTCCTGAAGGTAGTGCTGCCTCTGTCGAAGGCGGTCGTATCCGTCATCGTGATGTATATTGCGGTGGGATATTGGAATTCCTATTTCAACGCCATGATTTTCCTTACGGATGCCGGGAAATATCCGCTGCAGATGTACTTGAGGGAAATTCTGCTGATATCCTCAATCTCTGCCACCAACAATGCGCAGATGATATCGGATCCGGAATATGCGAGATATATGCAGACCATGGCCCAGGTAGTCAAGTACAGCATCATCGTGGTATCCACCGCTCCAATCATATGCGTCTATCCGTTCATACAGAAATATTTCGTGAAAGGCGTCATGATCGGCTCGGTGAAGGGCTGACGGGATACAGCGGAATTTTATGCGGCAGCCCGGGCTGTCCGGGCCGAGTATAGAAGATAAAAACAAGAGGAAAGAAGGAGAAAAAGGTATGAAGCGAAAAGGATTGAGGCGATTGCTGGCATTGACCCTGTGCGCGGCCCTGACGGCGTGCGCCACGGCATGCGGCGGAAACGGCGGGAACGCCGAGTCGAAAGAGAATCAGGAGCAGGGTGCCCAGGAGCAAAGCGCCCAGAAGGAAACGGAAGACGAAGGGACAGAGGAGGCAGAGAGCCCGGAGAACCAGGGGACGGATGCCGCGGATGGGGAAATCCCTCTGGACTATTTCGCGGGGACGGAACTGACCATTGCCGTGATAAAAATGTCCGCGGATAAGGGCGATGGATACGATGAGAAGCCCATCGTGAAAAAGGCGGAGGAAGCCACAGGAATCCACATCAACTGGATTGAAATCGAAGACACGGTGAAGGATGAGCGCAAGAGTACCATGCTGGCTGGCGGTGAGCTGCCGGATGCGTTTCTTGGAATCATGGGAAACGATGACGTGGTACAGAACGAAGAGCTTTTCTACGACATTTCCCAGGACGGGCTGCTGGAGACCTATGCGCCGGATGTGCTGCGGGATTATGAACAGGGCGGCCAGGGAGTCCTGGAGATGCTTACCCTGAGCGATGGATCCATCCGTTCCCTGGCCGGGAACATCGGTTCCAGCAGGGACAGCGAGCCCGTCGGCATCATGATGATCAACAAGGCATGGCTGGATCAGCTGAACCTGGAGGTCCCTGCCACTGCGGATGAGTTTTACCAGGTATTGTGCGCATTTCGGGACAATGACATGAATGGGGACGGAGATGCCACGGATGAAATCCCCCTGTCTTTCGCCAACAGCAACTGGGCGGGCAACTTCATCAATTTCGCCAATTCTTTTGGGATTGCGGGATATCATGATGGGGCGTCCTCCTATTATCTGATGCTGGAGGACGGCAAGGTAAACTCCACTATGGATACGGAGAATTACAGGGCTTTCCTGGAGTTCTACCATAAGCTGGCACAGGAAGGGCTGCTGGACGTGGAGGGCTTCTCCCAGAGCAATGAGCAGTATGAGGCCAAGATTGCGGAGGGCAAGGTGGGCTGCATGGTCGGCTGGGATACGGCATCTGAGGATTATGTGGGCATGAGGCCCTTCCAGGGAATGGACGGGGTGGAGGTGCGCAAAAGCGGCGTAAAGAATTATTTCTTCGGCATGCTGACGTCCCTGGTGCCTACGGCAGAATGCAGCAATGTGGAAGCGCTGCTGCACTGGTGGAATTATCTGTCCAGCTCCGTAGAGAATAAATATATGGCCAGGTTTGGCGAGGAGGACGTGTCCTGGTACAGGGATGCGGAGGGGAATTATTTCATCGGTGCCGAGACGCCGGAGGAGGGCGTGAATTACACGGAACTGGCCTATACGGTGGGCCTGGGGAACGTCACCTCGCCGTATATCCCGCCCTATGAGCTGGGAAGCGAGTTCAAGGAGGATTCCATAAGGGGCAGGATGGTGCTGGCGGTGGAGGACCTGCTTATGGATGAGTATCCCCTGCCGCGCATGGTGCCAAGCGAGAAGGTGGAGGAGCGCGCCTTTATAGAGACGGATTTGTTCACCTATATCGGAAACTTTGGGGCCACAAGCGTTTTGGAGGGCATCACAGACGAATCCTGGGAGCAGTACCTGGAGGGGCTGCGCACATATCAGTACTATGAATGGCTGGACTGGTGGCAGGACTATGTGGATAAGGCGTTTTAGAGAAGAGATTTGAGGTCGATCGGGAACCTGCCACGGCAAAGGCTGCGGCGGGTTTCTGTGCTGCATATCCGGCATTGTCCTTCAGGGCGGCCGGAGGGAAAAGCGGCATGCGCCGGGGCGCGGGGAGGGCAATCATGAAAAGGTTAAATCGGGCAATCCGCCTGGACAAGACATACGTGCGGTTCATATGCAGCTTTCTGCTGATGCTGTGCCTGCCGGTAATCGGTTTCGTCTTCCTTTTTATGCAGAATTACCGCGAAGTCTATCGGACTAAGATCATCGAGCAGGCGCAAAACTCCCTGACGGCCGCGGGAACGGATCTGGAAAGGGATATTGTCAGCCTTCATCAGATCGTTTCCTACAATGTATTGAACGCCGATATGTCAAAGGCTTCCGTCCGGAAGGATTACGGGGGCAACAGGGTAAGGGGAATCCTGAACGCGGAATTCATCACCCATTCCATTCTGAAGGATATCGGATATTATAATGAAGTGCTGCCGGATACCGTGCATACCAAAGCGGGGACGTACGAGGTTGCTTATTATGCGAGGCTGCACGCGGGGATGGCGGATGGCGGGGAGCTGCTGGCGCGGCTGCAGGACATCGAATGGACAGAGTGGATGCTCTGGCAGCAGGATCCGCAGGCTGATGGGGAGCCTGTGGAGGAATCCCTGCAGTATGTCGTCAGGACGAACCGTGGGGAATGGTGGATCTTTTCCATAGATGAGGCGGTTCTTGGGGAGATTCTGTCTGCCGGGGATTCTGCCACGGTTCTGACGGATTTTGAGGGAAGGCTGCTGTACGCGTCAAGACCCCGGCAGGAGGGAAAGGCATATGAGCTGGTGTACGATTCGCCGAATGGCTATTTCCGCCTGGTCAGGTATATGGATGACAAAAGCCTGTTTGCGGAGCTGAATATATGGCAGAGGAACTTCTTCCTTGTGGTGGTGCTGATGCTTTTGGCCGGCGGTGCCATGGTCCTGCTGCTCACCTATTACAATGAGCATCCTTTTCGGGAGCTGCTGGCCTATTGCGGGGAGATGATTCAGAATATACCGGTGGGACTGGGCCTGCCGGAGGCGTTCCGGTTCACGCTGAACGCCATGGAGAAAAAGGTGGCCCTGTCCGAGGACAGGCAGCGGCGGAACCGGCTGCTGCAGCATCTGATATATGGGAAGGACTGCGACACGGAATATTTCAGAGAGGCGATGAGGGAGGAAGGGCTGTTCGGCCGGGCGGAAAGCTACCGGGTCGTCCTTGTGGCATCCGCGGGCAGATCCGAAGCGGACATGGGCCAGATTGAGTCGTTCCTGGAGGAAAGGCAGGACAGGGAATATGAGATTCAGCTGCTGGATATTCCCAACCGGAACGCCGCAGCCATGATCGTGGGAATGACAGAGGCGAAAAAGGCAGGGCTGGAAGAGGAGCTGCTCCGGATCGCGGGCTGCGTGGATGAGAGGAGCCGCTTTTTCGTGGGCGGGGAGGCTGCCGGCCTTTCGAAGATAAATCTGTCTTACAACCAGGCGCTCGCCCTGGGCCGCAGCGGCGGCAAAGAGGGACAGGGCCGAATCCTGTATTATCAGCCCGGCCCGGCCTCTGCGGAAGAGGGCAAAAAGGGGAAGGGGATGGGGAATGCGGACATGAAAAGCGGGGAGGCCGGAGAGGAGCAGACTGACAAGGAGGATTTTATCCGGAGCGTGACGGACTTCATCGATAGGAACAGCAGGTCTCCGGAGCTGAGCGCCAGCATGGTCTCCGATTTTTTTGGCATATCCATTTCCCGCATGAGCCACCGGTTCAAGGCGCAGACCGGCCGCACCATTTCGGATTATATTACGGAGAAAAAGTTCTTATATGTATGTGAGCTGCTCACCGAGACAGAGGAGAGCGTGAAGGATATTGCCTTCCTGGTGGGATACAGCCATTCCGTGAGCTTTATACGGAAGTTCCGGCAGCTGCACGGAATGACGCCCGTGGAATACCGGGAGCGAAAAAGGGCTGCGGAAAATGTGGAAAATAAGGAAAATCAGGAATAATTTTTTGGAAATGCTTGACTTTACCGGAGATATTTGGTAAAGTAAATCCATCCGCAGGAAGCGCGGATGTCAGAAAGTCTTAGAATCTTAAGCTCTGATTTGCAGTATTGTCTGGTAGGTCGATATTATCCCGGATGGAGAGGAACGAGAGAGCAGGGGTTTTTGTATAAAAAATCGGGGAGGAAGCCTCCCCGATGAAGACGGATATCTCTTTGGGCCATCACTTGCGCAGAGCCGCACGCTTGCGCAGGGTGGGATCCAATATCTTCTTGCGGATCCGCAGGGTGTGGGGCGTGACCTCTAAAAGCTCGTCCGTGTCGATGAAGTCCAGGCACTGCTCCATGGAGAGGATCCTGGGCGGCACCAGGCGCAGGGCCTCGTCGGAGCCGGAGGCACGGGTGTTGGTGAGCTGCTTCTTCTTGCAGACGTTCACCTCGATGTCCTCGCTCTTGCCGGTCTGGCCCACCACCATGCCGGCGTAGACCTTCTGGCCGGGGCCGATGAACAGGGTGCCCCGCTCCTGGGCGTTGAACAGGCCGTAGGTG
>CAOOJO010000121.1 GCA_948496895.1 uncultured Acetatifactor sp.
CACTATGGCGGCGGCCGCGCCGATGGTCACGAGATTCCGCAGCAGATCGCACAGCTGCACCATCAGCCATCCTCCCACCCCGTAAAAGGAATTCTGGAACGCCCTAAACCGGATGTCCTGGGCGTGCGCATCCTCCAGATATTCGTAATCCATGGTCAGCGCCTTCCGGTTCAGCTCTCTACTGCCGAACTCCTTGGGATAATTCTCCAGCTTCTTCCGGAAGCTCTCCCCCAGCCTGGCGGTTATCACGCCCAGGATCAGCTTCCCGCCCACGGCGGCAAGAATCATGCCCATGACACTTCTCATATCAGAGCCGTTCAGCGCCGCATCGGTGATAAGGCCGATCAGCAGCACCAGAATATACGGGTTGACCGCCTCCAGAACCGCGTGGGCGATTCCTATGTAAAAGGTTTTCTTCTCCTGCCGGTACACCGCTTTCAGGAGGAACCACAGATTTTCCAGATCCTTTCGTTTCATTTTCCGTTCTCCTTATAGAACCTGCTCTGCATCTCAAACAGCTCGGCATAGCGCCCGCCCTTTTTCAGCAGCTCCTCATGGGTGCCCTCCTCAATGATTCCCGCTCCCTCCAGCAGCACAATCCTGTCGCAGAACCGCGTGCTGGACAGCCGGTGGGATATGAAGATCACGGTGCGCCCCCGGGCCGCCTCGCCATAGCGCAGATACAGCTCATGCTCCGCGATGGGGTCCAGGGCGGCGGTGGGCTCGTCCAGGATCAGCAGCGGCGCTTTTCTGTAGAGGGCCCTCGCGAATAGCAGCTTCTGCTTCTCGCCCCCGGAGAAATCCGTGGCGTCCCCGTACACTTCCCGCACCACCCTCGTCCTCCCCCTGTTCGGCAGGCTCTCGTAGCGCCCGCCGAACCCGGACCATTCCAGGGCAAGCTCCAGCTCCTCCCGGTTCGCCTCCTCCGCCGGAGCGGCTGTCAGGTTCTCGTCCAGGGTCAGCGGGAACAGCATGGAATCCTGGAACAGCGCGGAAATGAGGCTCCTGTATTCTTCCGGGTCATAGTCGCTCTGCTCTGTGCCGTTGATATAGATTGCTCCCTCCACAGGTTTATAAAAGCCGCAGAGGAGCTTCACCAGCGTGGTCTTCCCCGCGCCGTTTAAGCCGATGAGTGCCAGCTTCTCATTGGAATGTATGGTCAGGTTGATGTCATGCAGGATGTCCGTCTCCGCCCCGGGATACCGAAACGACACATGCCGGAGTTCCACCTCCACTCCCCTCGTCCTGTCCGGATTCCTGCATTCTCTGCGCTCCGCCTCCGGGAGATCCAGGAGCTTTCGGAGATAGGAGAGAAAGGAATTGATGGCATTCAACCCCTGCACCTTCCCGATTAATTCCGAGAAATTGGCGGAAAACGTCCGCACCAGGCCCACGGAGAAGACAAACTGTGCGACGCTCTGTCTCCCTAGCGTCAGCAGCCAGGCGAGATAGCCATACGAGGCCAGCTCTGTCAGGAACCCCAGCCCCAGTTCCTGCACCCGGCGGATGAAATACTGCGTGTGTATGCGGCCGTAGATGCGGTCCATGCCCAGGATGGCCTGGTCGTATTTCTCCATGAACCAGTCCTGCATCTGGTAGATTCGGATATCCTTGCCGTCGCTGCGCTCCATGGCATGGCGGTTGATGTACGCGATTTCCTTCGTGTGCCTGCCCAGCTCCTCGTGGTTCCTCCCGTGTACCCGTTCCACCCTCTTCAACAGGAAAATGTTGATCCCTATGGTCAGGATGTGCATCGCTGCCAGCGCCGGATTCACCAGGCACAGGAGGATGCCGTATAGCAGAGAGCTCAGGAAGGAGGCAATCAAAACGGGCATGGAGGTGACCGAATTGCGGATGGCGAACTCGTTTCTGAGGACATTCCAGATATTTCCCACCAGCTTCTGGGTCTCCTGACTCTCCAGGAGCTCATAGTCGATTCTCATGGTCTTGCGGAAGGCAAGCTTGTCGTAATACAGGGTCAGCGACATGCCGTTCCGGTAGAGATACTGCTGCATGCTGGAGTTCACCACGCTGCACGCCAGGATGGCCGCGGCCACAGCGATCACGCTGGTCAGCAGGGCGGCCAGCGATACCTTCCCCTGTAGCTGCGAGACGATCAGGGACGGCAGCCATATCCCCAGAAAGGTCGCGGTCATGCCAGGAACCACAGCCAGAAACTGGAAATAGCACACCCATTTGTTCCACTGCTTCGCGCTTTTCAGATGAAAAAACAGATTGGAGGCCAGGGTGTAGCCCGCGGGCTTCCTGCGGCCCCCAGGACATCCCTGTTTTGCGTGTCCTGTTTGGCCTGTCTGTCCTGCCTGTTCCGTCTGTCCTGCCTGTCCCCTGCGTCTCATATATCTCCTCTTTCTCCCGCGTCACATGCCTACAATCCAGCCGCAGCCCACGCCCACAGTACAGCCGGATTTCACGTCCCTGCGGCATTTTACGTAAATATAGCACAGGATTCCCCGAAAAAAACAATTTCGCACGAATGGTATCCCCACGCGCACGAATTGCATTTTTTCCGTATTTTTTCTGAGTTTTCCCCGCGCCGCGCAGTCACCCTTCCACCAGCGGCAGCATCACCTCCGTCGCGAACACGCCCTCCTCATCCTGCCGGTTGAGAAAGCCGCCGTATTTCGACACGATCCGGTCAATGCGGACGAGACCGAAGCCGTGCACCCCCGCGTGCCCCCCGGACTTGGTGGTGAGATATTGCAGTCCGCTCCTCCTGGCCCTCCCGCTCATGGAATTCGTGACCGCGATATAGAGCTGCTTTTTCACGATGTCGATATAGATCCGGATGAACGGCTCCTCCCCGTCCCCCATCTGCAGGCAGGCCTCCAGGGCATTGTCCAGGAGATTGCCGATCAGCACGGACAGATCTATCCCCGAGAACGGAACGTCCTGGGGGACCACCGCCGTCGCGTCCACCTGGATTCCCTTCTCCCGGATTATGGTCAGCTTGCTGTTCAGGATGGCGTCCACCATCACATTCCCGGTCTTTATCACCGTGTCAACCGTGGTCAGGTCATCGTTCAGCATGTCCAGATACCGCACCGCATCCCGGTAATCCCCAAGCTCCATATGGGCCTTCAGCACCTGGATATGGTTGTGGTAATCATGCCTCCAGCCCCGCATCTTGCGGTACATGGTCTCCACCTCCGCGTAATGCCTGTCCACCAGCTCATTCTGAAACCGGCTTATCCTTCTGTCCACATACCGCGGCATCCAGAAGATCCACAGAAGAACATTGATCAAAAGAACCGCCCCGACAATCACATATGGCACCAGATTCATTCCGCGCACTCCCCGCTTTCGCATCTATCTGCTTTTATAGTACCTCAGGAATTCCCGCTGTACCTGTTTGATCCGCGTTCTCGAGACCAGGAGCCTCTCGCCGTTGTCCAGGATCAGCTCCGCATTCCGGATGGCCGAGACAAACCGCAGATTCACCAGGTACGCCCTGTGGCACTTCACTATCCCGGGAATTCCGTTCACCCGCTTCTCGATCTCCCCCAGGGATTCCCTCAGCGGGAACGTCCCGTCCCATGTGTGCATCACGCTGTCGTGCCCTGCGGCCTCCACGTACAGAATGCTGCCTGTCTGCACCCGCCTCACCTCGTCCGCTCCGTTCAGCACAAGGCTTATCCCTTCCTCCCGCTTCGCCTCCGCCATCCTGTCCAGCGCCTGGAACAGCCTCTCTTTGTCCACCGGCTTCATCAGATAGTGAAGCGCCGACACATCGTATCCGCGCTGCATGTATTCGTCGTACCCGGTGACGAACAGAATGGGAACCTCCCTGTCCTCCAGGCGCACCTTTTCGGCCAGCCCCAGGCCGTTCATCCCGCCCATCTCGATGTCAAGGACCAGGAGGCGGTAATCCTTCCCGTCCTCCCAGGCGAAGAGGAAACTCTCGCTGCTGGGAAAACAGCTGAATTCCACCAGTTCCCTTCTCGCCTCAGCCCACTCCCTTATATATTTTATGATGATTTCCTGTTCCTTCTCTTCGTCCTCTACGATGGCTATTTTCATCCCGTCCGCATCCTTTATCGCTTCTGCCTTGATGACGCTATACTATAATTTCGTGCGCTTCAGCGCACATGGCATCAGAAGTTGACACAACGTCCTTTTGTGTCGATATTATACCACATTCTCTGCTAAAAGTCATCAGACCCTGTCAAAGACTTCGATAAAGCCTGGGGTTTTTGACAAATGGGTCTTCCCAAAATCGGTCAACGGGTTTATCCTGTAATTGACCGGAGGGTCAACGGAGGTGACAGGATGAACGAGAGGTTCTTTTCCCTGCCGGAGGAAAGGCAGCAGGCCATCATCAATGCCGGATACAGGGTATTTTCCCGCAATACCTATAAGAACAGCCCCATGAGCGAGATCGCCCGGGACGCTGGCATCAGCAAGTCGCTGCTGTTCCATTATTTCCATAATAAAAAGGAGCTGTACCTGTTCCTCTGGGACAAATGTGCCCAGATCACCATCGAGCTTATGACCAAATATGGATGCTACAGCCAGTCGGGCCTGTTCGAGAGCATGGAGCAGGGGATGCGGGCCAAGATGGAGATCGTCCGCCTCTACCCGGACATGGCCAGCTTCACCATCAAGGCTTTCTATGAAAAGGATCCGGAGGTCAACGCCGCCGTCCAGGAGAGCTACCATCGGTATTTCAACCTGAAGGCCGATAAGGCCAGGATGAACTTCGACCCGGAGCAGTTCATCCCGGGGCTGGACATCCCAATGATGTACCGGGAGATGTACTGGGCCTCGGAGGGGTATCTCTGGGAGATGGTGCAGCGGGGGGACGTGGACATGGAGCAGATGGAGCGGGACTTTGGGAGGCTCATCGCCTTTTGGAAGAGCGTGTATCTGCGCAAATCGTGATGCGGGACGGACCAGGGTTATGGCAGGCGGTACGCAGGGAATAGCCGCAATGGGGCACGGGGCAGCATGTGGCATGATGCGATGAATAAAAAGGCTTTCATAGCAAAGAAAGGCATGGGGAAGATGGACGCAATCAAAATCGAGAATCTGACGAAATATTATGGGAAAGCCCGGGGAATCCGGGAGATAGACCTGACCGTGGCGGAGGGGGAGTTCTTTGGCTTCATCGGGCCAAACGGCGCGGGGAAGTCCACCACCATACGGACCTTGCTGGGGCTGATCAGCCCCACATCCGGCAGGGCATACATTTATGGGCTGGATATCGTAAAGCAGAACAAGGAGATTCTGGCCCGGGTGGGCTATCTGCCCTCGGAGGCGGTATTCTACTCCGGCATGCGGGTGCGGGAGGTGCTGAAGCTCTCCGCGGATCTGCGGGGGAAGGACTGCAGGGAGGAGGAGGCCAGGCTCTGCGAACGGCTGCAGCTGGACACCGCCAGGAAGGTGGAGGAGCTTTCCTTTGGCAACCGGAAAAAGGTGGGCATCGTCTGCGCCCTGCAGCATGAGCCTGCGCTGCTGATCCTGGACGAGCCCACCAGCGGCCTGGATCCGCTGATGCAGAGGGAGTTCTTTGACATCCTCAGGGAGCGGAACCGGGCAGGGGCCACGGTGTTCCTGTCCAGCCATATCCTGTCGGAGATCCAGCACAACTGCACCCGGGCGGCCATCATCCGGGAGGGCCAGGTCATCGCCTGTGACAGCGTGGAGGCCCTTTCCCGCACCACGGCAAGGCGGGTCAGCGTCCGGGGAGAGGTGTCGCTGGAGGGGCTTGGGGGCATCCGGGACAGGGAGGATTCCCCGGGGGCGGTGAGCTTCCTCTACAGCGGGGACATGAACCTGCTGCTGCAGAGGCTGGCGGCGGGCAGGGTATCGGATCTGTCCGTGTCGGAGCCGGATCTGGAGGAGATATTCATGCATTATTATGAAAGCTGAGCGTCCGGTGCCGGGGAAACCGGGCAGCCGGCTTGAGTGCGATATCGGAAAGGATACACGGATAAACGAATAAATATAAGCGGATTACTGCATTGCGTGATAAAATGATAACAGACCGATTTTATGCTCACGAGCGATAAAGTTTGCTGCCAGTTTATGGCATCTGACGCTCGTGAGTCGGGTGACAATGGAAGAAGAGCATTCCATGGCAAATGTTAGTGACCATCAGTATATAATACGAAAAGAAAGGCGGCAGCATATGACTTTGATAAAACATGAACTGAGGCAGGGCAGGATTCCCTTTCTCATCTGGACGGTATCCGTCGGGTTCCTCCTGGCGGTGTGCGTGTTCCTGTTCCCGGAGATGAAGGGGCAGATGGAGGATGTGGGCGATGTGTTCTCCTCCATGGGGTCGTTCAGCGACGCTTTCGGCATGGACAGGCTGAACTTCGGGACGCTCCTGGGCTTCTATGCCATCGAGTGCGGGAACGTGCTGGGGCTGGGAGGGGCTTTCTTCGCGGCCCTGTGCGGGGCCGGCATCCTCAGCAAGGAGGAGAAGGACCGGACGGCGGAATTCCTGTTGACCCATCCGGTCAGCAGGGCGAGGATCGTCACCGAGAAGCTTGCCTCGGCGTATGCCCAGATCATCGCCATGAACCTGATCATCTACGGGATATCCCTGGGCTCCATCGCGGCCATCGGGGAGTCGGTTCCCTGGAAGGAGCTGAACCTCCTGCACCTGGCCTATTTCCTCCTGCAGGCGGAGCTGGCGGGCATCTGCTTCGGGATATCCGCCTTTGTCCGCAGGGGCAGCGCGGGGATAGGACTGGGGATAGCCGCGGGGATGTACTTCCTGAACCTGGTGGCCAACATCGCCCAGGCGGCGGAGTTCCTGAAATACGTCACGCCTTTCGGCTATGCGGAGGGCGCGGACATCATCGAGAAGGGCTGCCTGGACGGGACGCTGGTGGCTATCGGGCTGGCGTTTGGAGCAATCGGCATCGGGGCGGCTTATGGGAAGTATTGCAGGAAAGATATCCGGTGAGGAGGCTGCCCGTGAAGCAGGAGATTTTTCGCCTTTTGTATTGAGGTTCAGGCCGTTTTTAGATATACTGGAGACAGAAGGGATGTCGAATGGCAGCAGTCTTGGGATGCCTTGCTGAAAGCGTGGGGACAGTTATGCAGAAGGGGGAAGCTATGCCGAAAGAGTTTCATGTGACGGGAACCTGTATTCCGGAAAAGCATTATATGGTGGATGTCAGCGGCCGTGTGAAGCGGATTGTGGCGGACTATATAGAAAAGGGGAAATATTTTACCATCAACCGGGCCAGGCAGTATGGGAAGACCACGCTTATGTACCTGCTGGAAAGGCAGCTGAAGGAAAGCTATTTGGTGCTTTCTCTCAGCTTCGAGTCTGCGGACGAGCTGTTTGCATCGCTTTACACATTAGCGGCAGGATTGGTTCGGCGGATTGGGAGGGAGCTTTCCGTCCAGGGGGCGGAGAGTGCTGTCCTGGATAAATGGAACCGTCCCGTTTCGGAAGAATTTCCCATGGAGGATTTGGGAGAGCGCATCTCAGAGCTGTGCAGACAGTATGGCGGAAAAGCCATCCTGATGATAGACGAGGTGGACAAAAGCTCGGACAATCAGATTTTCCTGTCCTTTCTGGGGCTGCTGCGTGCCAAGTACCT
>CAOOJO010000122.1 GCA_948496895.1 uncultured Acetatifactor sp.
TGTCCGCCAAATCCGAGGAAGTGGACAAAATCATGGGTCTGAACATGGGGGCGGACGACTATGTGACCAAGCCTTTCACGCCCCTGGAGCTGCTGGCCCGGGTCAATTCCCATCTGCGCCGGTATTCCAAGTACCTGTCCGCCCTGAAGGAGGACGGGAACAAAGACCATATCTACACCATCGGCGGCCTGGAGCTGAACGAGGACACCGTGGAGGTAAGCGTGGACGGGGAGCCGGTGAAGCTGACGCCCATGGAATTCAAAATCGTGCAGCTCCTGATCAAGAATCCCGGCAGGGTCTTCTCCGCGGATGAGATCTACGAGCGCATCTGGAACGAGAAAGCGGTAAACACGGATACCATTATGGTACATGTGCGGAACATTAGGGAGAAAATCGAAATCGACCCGAAGAATCCCAAGTACCTGAAGGTGGTGTGGGGCGTGGGCTACAAAATCGACAGGCAGTAAGCCGCCATGGTCAGCGGCGCGGGCGGATGGCCGGAATCCCGCGGAGCATGGACGGAAGAGGGCTGACTGCCAGGCGGGGCAGAGAGCATGCGGGAATCAGGCGGTGGGCTGATGAGGGCAAGGATAGCAGGAGGGCGCTATGGGATTGTTGAAGAGGAAAAAGATACAGGAGGAGCCGGTCAGGCAGCCAGATGGCACTTCCACCGACAGCGGCAGGAAACCCGGGGGCCTGGGGAGGCTGCGCAGCGGCCAGCCATGGATTTTCAGAGGGATTCTGGTCAGCCTGTGCTTTGCGGCCATATTCAGCTGCTTCTACGGCATATTCCGCTCCCGGGCGGAGAAGTTCGAGGAAAATCCCATAGAGACCGCGGACAACATCGCCTGGCTGTACCAGAACTGCTACATGCTCTACCGCGACCTGTGCAATGCCCAAAGCGGGGAGCTGCTTGACTACGTGGATGTCTACCTGGAGGCGGACGAAGGGCATCAGTGGATTCTGGACGAGGATCGGAGGCAAGAGTATATGGCCCTGCTGAATGTGCTGGCCCAGATTCAGGCGGAGGAGAGCTACGAGGGGGACGTGACCATATCCCTCCAGGAAGCCGGCTCCCTGGGGTTCCTGGATAAGCAGGTAATGCAGGGCTATATAGATGAGGGACTCCTGGACGAAAAGGAGCTGGAGGAATACGAGGACAGCGGGGAGCTCTACGACCTGAATCAGATAGATTGCGAACACCTGGAAAGCGACATCCTGGCGATGGAGGAATACTTTGACATCATGGAGTCGAATTTCGCGGATCTCAATAGCTGTTATGACTATATCATCGAGGACGACGCCACCGGAAAATATGTGACGAACATGTCCGTGGATGCCAGGAACAGGGGAGCAGGAGATCAGTATTTCCGCATCAGCTTCCATTTCGACGATGCCGGGAACGTGACCATTGGGGACGACATCTGCGGCAAGGACGTGAGCCAGATCAGGAAGCAGGCCAACGAGGCGGTGCGGGCCAACCTCATTCTGAGCCAGATGGGCTATGCCATGGACACGTTCCACAGATACGGGCAGATGAAAGCGCCCACCGGCTGTACGGTGACCTTTGCCATCTCCGCGGAGGAGTGGAACGCCAGAAAGGAGAACTCGGAGGGACTGTACATGGGGAGGCTGGTCACCGCCACTGCCTTTGACACGGATATCCAGCTTTACTCCACGGCCCGCTACTATAATTTCTCCGCCAGCGCCTATTACGACTCCGGGCTGACGGGCATCCTGGTGCTGTGCATGCTGGCCCTGGCCCTGGCGGGGCTGTTCTGTCCCATGCCCCGGACGAAGAAGCCCTGGCTGACGCAGAAGCCATGCTCCGTCTCGCTGGAGTTCCTGATCTGCTTCGGCACCTGCTTGATGGCGTGCAGCGAGATGATCCTCACCATGATCGTCCATGTGGCCAGCGGCAGGGCAGGGGGGGCGTTTTCGGAATATCTGGGGATAAGCCCGCACCTTGGACAGGAGCTGGCCATGCTGCTCAACATCATAGCGCTCGCGGCATTCGCGTTCTGCTGCTGGTATGTGGGCATCTGCGCCAGGGCGCTGCCGGAGCTGGGCCTGAGGAGATATATCAGGCAGCGCTGCCTGGTATACCGCTTTTTCCCGTTCATGAAAGGAAAGGCGGTGGGGGCCTATGAGGCGGTGGCGCATATGGATCTGACGAAGGACGCCAACTGGACGATCGTCAAGCTGCTGATCGTGAACGCCATCATCCTGTTCCTGATAAGCAGCCTCTGGGTAGGGGGCTTTGCGGTAGTGGTGGTCTACTCCATCGTGCTGTACATCATCTTGCGGCGGTATGTGAGCCAGCTCCAGAAGCGCTATCGGATACTGCTGAAGGCGGTGGACGAGATTGCCGAGGGGAACCTGAACGTGTCCATTCCGGAGGACTTGGGCATCTTCGAGCCATTCAGAGAGCAGGTGTTCAAGATTCAGGACGGGCTGAAAAAGGCCGTGGACACGGAGGTGAAGAGCCAGCGGATGAAGGTGGAGCTGGTGACCAACATGTCCCATGATTTGAAGACGCCGTTGACTGCAATCATCACCTATATCAACCTGATGAAGGAAAAAGGCATCACGGAAGAGCAGCAAAGGGAATACCTTGCCACCCTGGAGCGGAAGTCCCTGCGGCTCAAGAGCCTGATAGACGACCTGTTCGAGTTCAGCAAGGCCAGCTCCCAGAACATCACGCTGAACATCATGGATCTGGACATCATGAACCTGGTGAAGCAGGTGGCGTTCGAGATGTCGGATAAGCTGGGGGAGGCTGGGCTGGACGTGCGGATGAACCTGACGGAGGAGAAGGTGATACTGCCCCTTGACAGCCAGAAGACCTACCGCATCTATGAGAACCTCTTCGGCAACATCGCGAAATACGCCATGCCGGGGACCAGGGTCTATGTCAACGGCTTCCGCATAGGGGACACGGTCATCATCACCTTGAAGAACATCTCCGCCCAGGAGATCACGGTGGATTCCTCGGAGCTGACGGAACGGTTCGTGCGGGGGGACGCCTCCCGGAACACGGAGGGCAGCGGTCTGGGTCTTGCCATCGCCAAGAGCTTCATGGAGCTCCAGGGCGGGGAGCTGGTGCTGGAGGTGGACGGGGATTTGTTCAAGGCCACCACCACATGGCATATGCCCCAGGCGGACGCGTTATCCCAAGGCACACCCGAATATCCTGTGAGAGTCCCTGACAGACCTTGAAATCAAACAAACTTGATAGTATACTGTTAAGGAAGCAAAGGAAAGAATCGGGTGGAGGGGATATGGCTAAGGTATTTAACGTGACGGCTGACTGCAAGCCGGAGGCCCATTATATGGTGGATATGAAGAAACGCCTGGAAGAAATAAAGGGCATGGTGGATGCAGGAAAGTATTTCACTATAAACCGGGCAAGGCAGTACGGAAAAACGACTACGCTGCGTGCGCTGCATCGATATTTACAGAATGACTATTATGTAATCCTCATGGATTTCCAGACCATCAGCGATGCGAAATTTAAGAGCGAGAATTCCTTTTCCGCGACGTTTGCGAAACTGTTTTCAAAGGGGCTGAGAAAATATCCCCTTAACTCCAGGGAATCTTTTGGCGATGCGCTGGAACGGATGGAGCAGGATGCGCGTCTGCCGGGCTTTGAATTGCCAGAGCTTTTCGAAAGCCTGACGGAAATCTGCAAAAATGCAGACAAACCAATAGTCCTGCTGGTAGACGAAGTGGACAGCGCCACGAACAATCAGGTGTTTCTGGATTTCCTGGCGCAGCTTCGGGCCTGTTATATTGACAGGGATGTACAGCCCTGCTTTCTGTCGGTGGTTCTGGCAGGGGTATATGATATCAAGAATCTGAGGGGCAAGCTGCGCCCCGGGGAAGAGCATAAGGTGAACAGCCCGTGGAATATCGCAGCGGATTTCGACATCAGCATGAGCTTTGACAGGGACGGCATTGCCGGGATGCTGCGGGAATATGAGGAGGACTTCCATACAGGCATGGATGTGGGCGCGATGGCGGGGCTGCTCTGGGACTATACACGAGGCTATCCGTTCCTGGTATCCAGGCTGTGCAAGCTTATGGACGAGGAAATCGGCGGTGGCTGCGAATCGAAGAGCGCCGCCTGGACGAAAGAAGGGTTCCTGGAAGCTGTCCGTATGATCCTGGCGGAGAAGAACACATTGTTCGAGTCGCTGATTGGTAAGCTGTCAGAATATCCGGAGCTGAATTCCATGCTGCGGGCATTGCTTTTTGAGGGCAAAAGCTTTGTCTATAATCCGGACGATCCCGCGGTGGACATGGCATCCATGTTTGGCTTCGTCAAAAACGACAGGGGAAGCGTCATGATCGCGAATCGGATTTTCGAGATGCGCCTGTATAATTTCTATCTGTCTGGTGCGAGGATGCAGGAGCTGGATATCCACAAGGCGTCCCTGGAGGATAGAAGCCAGTTTATAGCAGATGGGCATCTGGATATGCGGAGGATTCTTGAAAAATTCGTACAGCATTTTCACGAATTGTATGGAGACAGCGATGAAAGATTTGTGGAAGAGGAGGGACGAAAATTCTTTTTGCTGTACCTGCGGCCCATTATCAACGGCACCGGGAATTACTATATCGAAGCCAGGACCAGAAGTCTGCGGAGGACAGATGTAATCGTGGATTACCGGGGGGAGCGATATGTCATTGAGATGAAGATATGGCATGGAGCGGAATACAACCGCCGCGGAGAAGAGCAGCTTTTGGGATATCTGGAGGATTACCAATTGAAAAGGGGCTATATGCTGAGCTTCAATTTCAACCAGAAGAAGCAGATTGGCATCCGGGAAGTCTGCCTGGGTGACAAAGTTCTGATAGAAGCCATAGTATAGAGATACAATCAGTTCGATTCCCCACGGCGAGCCATAAAGGTATTGCCGTGGGGATTTCTGTTCATGAGAACTGTCTAAAAATAAACCAATCAACCTCTAAGAAAAATCCATTTTTTCTAAAAAAGCATCATGCTATACTGAATGCAGATAATTTGAGGGGTGCAATATGTCTTTTCACATAACATTTCACAAAATGAGCATTCGGAATCAGATGAAGACCATCGTGATCCTGATGCTGGCCCTGTTCGTCCTGGTATGCGCCCTGATCAGCGTATCCATAAGGGCGCTGATACGCAGGAGCGAGGACGAGCATATGCAGGTGGCCACCCAGCGGCTGATCGACCAGATGAACCTGATGTACGGTAAAATGGAGAATTTCTGTATCAACATCGGTGAGGATAGCGCGATACAGGAGCTTTTGGCAAGCGATTACGCGGGAATCTCCCCGCTGCGCCGCGGGGCTATGGAATGCCTGGCCAGGCATAAGGTTCTGGAGCCTACCATAGAGGATATCTCTTTGGTCAATGACAAAATCCACTATTCCAACGTGTTCCGCGGGGAGGAGCTGGACAGCATACGGACAATGGTGAACGGGAAACCGTTCATGTGGATTGGCTTCCGCAGCCATGGCTTTACCAGTGATGCCGGGAAGCCGGACATGATGGTGTATGCGGGGGACGTCATCGTCGGAACGGAGAACATCGGAACGATTGTCATATCGCTGAATGCCGTGGATTTCCTGGCGGAGAACGATGGTGAGGAGAACCAGATCTATTTCCTCGCGGATGGGGAGGGCGTTCTGTTCTCCATCGGTCAGCCGGAGGAAATCTATGAGGCGCATCAGCTCTGGCAGGAAGCCGGGTATCCGGAACACCTTGCGGAGGGTGGGCATTATGACATCCGCAGCTATTATTTTGATGACATGGACTGTTACCTGGTGGGGGCGCTGGATGTCCGGAACATGGGCAGGGGCATGGTTCAGATACAGCTGCTGATCTGGGGCTGCGTGATGGCGGCGGGGGTGTTCTGCGCCATGTTCTTCATTCTCGTGTCCAGGGGAGTGGTAAGCCCCCTGCACCAGTTCCATGCCACAATCCGGCAGATCAGGCAGTCCAGCCAGAGGGGGCTGGAGACGGATTTGGATTTGAGCGGATGCGCGGAGATCACGGAGCTGGGGCATGAGTTTTCCGGCATGCTGGAGGACATAGAGAAGCTGAACCGGAAGATTTTCCAGTCCGCTACGGACCTCTATGAGCTGAAGGTACAGAAGCAGGAGGCGGAGCTGGCGTATCTGCGCAGCCAGGTGGATCCCCATTTCCTGTACAATACCCTGGAGGTCATCCGGAAGATGGCCCTGGAGAAGGACGCGCCGGAAATCGCCCAGATGACCCTGGACATGGGGCATATCTTCCGCTACAGCGCCAAGGGCGAGGACGAGGTGACGCTGGACGAGGAAATCTCCATCATAAAATCCTATATCCGGATTCAGCAGATGCGTTTCGAGGGAAAGATTTCTGTCTATTATTTCGTCTCGGAGGATGTGCTGGAGCTGAAGGTGATGAAGATGCTGCTGCAGCCCATCGTGGAGAATTCCATCTTCCATGGGCTGGAGCCGAAAAGCGGCAAGGGAAGCCTCTACATCGGGGCCAGGGTGGAGGAGGATGACCTGATTATCATGGTAAAGGACGACGGCGTTGGCATCGGGGAAGCGGAGCTCGCGGAGCTGCAGGGCATGCTGCGGGAGAAGAGCGCGGACACCAGGAAGCATGTGGGGACGCTGAATACCAATGCCAGGATTCGCCTCCTGTATGGAGAACAGTACGGAGTCTCCATAGAGAGCCTTCCGGAGGACGGCACCACGGTCATTCTCCGCTTACCTGCAAAAACTTGAAAAGAGCGTTAGATGGCAATTTGTGAGTTCTTGAAAGGAGAGGGATGACAGATGTTCCGGGTATTGATAGCGGATGACGAGAATTCTGTGATACAATCTATGGTAGGCTCCGTTCCCTGGGTGGAGCTGGGGCTGGTGGTGGCGGCTACGGCATCGGACGGCAGGGAGGCGCTGAGACTGGCCCAGGAGGAGCAGGTGGACGTAGCAATCATCGATATCCGCATGCCGGGGCTCAACGGCCTGGAGCTCTGCGAGCAGCTGCGCAGGGGGAATGAGAAGATGCAGCTGATTATCGCCAGCGGCTATGCGGAATTCGCCTATGCGGAGAAAGCCATTCAATACGGCGTCATCGGATATTGCCTGAAGCCCCTGGACTATACCCAGATGACCCGGTTTTTGCGCAAGGCGGTGCAGAACCTGAACCGGGACAGGCACATCGGGGACTGGGAAGACCTGGTGGACGTGCTGGAGCGGCGCAACCCAACGGAGATCAGGGAATGCCTTTCCGGTCTGGGGTTCACCCAGGAGAGGTGCTTCCTGGCGGCCTCCGTGGGGGAGCGGAAGCTGGAGGCGTTGGATCAGGCGGGGATATGCCTGCGGCTGGGCTGGCGGCAGTGGGGTTATATCATGAAGACAGACCGGGTGTCGGAGCTGGCGGGGACGCTGGGGCTGGCGGGGCGGGTGGTGTTCCCGGGGCAGGTGGGGGACATCCCGGC
>CAOOJO010000123.1 GCA_948496895.1 uncultured Acetatifactor sp.
CGCTTCGGGAATCCCATTTTCCCGGCCCTTTATTAAGTATACGCCAACCTGGCCCAGGGGCCGACAGCCAAAGCAGTGCTGACCGCAACCAGACAAAAGCCTGTCCCTTCCGCTTTGCCGCAGGGGATGGAATCCGAAAATCGAAACAGGAGCGCGGAAAATGGTAAATAAACAGAAAGTCCTGATAGTAGACGACGACAACAATATCGCCGAACTGATAGCCCTCTACCTCACCAAGGAATGCTACGAGACCATGATCGTCAATGACGGGGAGTCGGTGATGCCGGCCATGGAGAGCTTCTCCCCCAACCTGATCCTGCTGGACATCATGCTCCCCGGCATGGACGGCTACCAGGTCTGCCGGGAGGTCAGGAACAAATACAGCGTCCCCATCATCATGCTCTCCGCCAAGGGCGAGATATTCGACAAGGTGCTGGGGCTGGAGCTGGGCGCGGACGATTATATCGAAAAGCCCTTCGACACCAAGGAGCTGGTGGCCAGGGCCAAGGCCGTGCTGCGCCGCTACAAGCCCGCCGCCCCCGCGCCCTCCCCCCAGAGCACCGCGGACAAATGCGTGCAGTACGCGGACCTCTCCGTGAACCTGACCAACTATTCCGTGCTCTACATGGGGCGCACCATAGACATGCCGCCAAAGGAGCTGGAGCTTCTGTATTTCCTGGCCTCCTCCCCCAACCATGTGTTCACCAGGGAGCAGCTGCTGGACCAGATCTGGGGATACGAGTACGTGGGGGACACCCGCACCGTGGACGTGCACATCAAGCGCCTCCGGGAGAAGATCAAGGACCATGCCAACTGGAAGATCAGCACCATCTGGGGCGTGGGCTATAAATTCGAGGTGCGCAATACATGAAGAAGACCCTCTACCTGAAATTCATACTGGCCTACTTCATTTTCGGCGTGTTCAGCTTCATCATCGTCACCACCTTCGTGCCCAGCATGACCAGGGAGCACCTGATCCGGGAAAAGGCGGAGGACCTCTACGTGGAGGCCACCCGCATCTCCGACACCTACGCCACAGGGCTGTACGCCAGCGAGACGGACCTGGAGACGGTGAAGGACCAGCTGGACTCCCTGGCCGTCTATCTGGACTCCACCATCCGCATCATCAACCCCTCGGGCCGCCTGGTGCTGGACACGGGTATGTCCCTGAATGTGGAAGACGAGATAGTCATCGACAGCTTCGACCCTACGGCCACCGGCGACTCCTACTACATGGTGAACGATTTCTTCGGCAGCTTCGACTCGAAGATGCTCAGCGTCTTCTCCCCCATCACCTTCCGGTACATGGTGAAGGGCTATGTGGTCATCCACTGCGACATGCTGCGGATCGAGGATTCCTGCAACCGGATGCTGAACATTTCCTACATCACTCTGGTGATCCTGCTGCTGCTGTCCCTGATCATCCTAATCTTCTTCACGGAGATGGTGTACATTCCCCTGCGGAAGATCACCTACGCCACGGAGCAGTACGCCGCCGGGAACATGCACTATGAATTCCAGGTGGAGAGCGACGACGAGATCGGCTACCTGGCGGTGTGCCTGAACTACATGGCCAGCCAGATCGCCAGCGCGGAGGACGACCAGAAGAAGTTCGTGGCCAATGTGTCCCACGACTTCCGCTCCCCCCTGACCTCCATCCGGGGCTACCTGGAGGCCATGATCGACGGCACCATCCCCCCGGAGATGCACGACAAGTACCTGAACATCGTGCTGAACGAGACGGAGCGCCTCACCAAGCTCACCAACAGCCTGTTGTCCCTGAACAACCTGAACACCAAGGGGATGCTTCTGAAGCGGGCGGATTTCGACATCAACTCCATCATCCGCAGCACCGCAGCCTCCTTCGAGGGGACATGCCGCAAGAAGACCATCGCCATCGAGATGGTCCTCACCGGCGAGGCCATGTACGTCAACGCCGATATGGAAAAAATCCAGCAGGTGCTCTACAACCTGCTGGACAATGCGATCAAGTTCAGCCACCACGATTCCGTGATCCGGGTGGAGACCTCCGTGAAGAAGAACAAGCTCTTCGTCTCCGTCAAGGATACCGGCATCGGCATCCCAAAGGACGATCTGAAGCTGATCTGGGACAGGTTCTACAAGTCCGACTACTCCCGGGGCAAGGACAAGAAGGGCACCGGGCTGGGCCTGTCCATCGTCAAGGAGATCATAAACTGCCACGGGGAGCACATCAATGTAATCAGCACGGAAGGGGCGGGGAGCGAGTTCATCTTCTCCCTGCTTTTGGCCGACAGCAATGACGACGAGGACTGAGCCCATGGGCCGGGGCAGCGGCATGCTTTATGCATTTTCCCTCCGGATGCGCTTCATGGCCAGGCGTACAGGCTTGTACAGCACTGCCATCAGCACGAAGTTCCCCACCCCGTGGGCGATGTCGAAGGGGATGCCCGCCACCCACCAGGTGAAGCCCGCGTACAGGCCGCCCCGCAGCCCGCTGTCCGTCGTCCCGATCGCCACATAGGGCAGGGCGCAGAGGAAGCCGAACATCAGGCCGAACACCGCCGACAGGATGCTCCAGAACCACACCGACTCCTGCCTCCTGTTCAGGTAGGCCGCCAGGGCCAACAGGGGCCAGGCGTACAGGTACATGACCCACCACAGCCCGAAGCCGTAGACCGCCCCCTCCACCAGGATGAACACCGGTATCACGAAGAGGATGCGCCACCCGAACAGCAAGGTGAACATGATGATCCAGAAGCTGGTGAGCTCGATGTTCGGCAGGAACGCCATGGCCAGCTTGCAGGCCTCTATCACCGCCACCATCATGCCCATCAGGGCGATGTCCTCTATGGTCAGTTTTTTCCGTCCCTTCTTCTCTTCCATGGCCCTGTCCCTCCCGCTGCCCAGAAGCGTTACTGCGCCGCGTCCGTGGTGTACACGATTCCAAAGACATCCCCGTCTTCCACCGGCTGGGTGTCGATGCCGTTATTGCAGTATTCCCCGTTCACATAGAAGCCCCAGTAGGCCCCGTCCGCATTATAGTCCGCCAGGTCGCCGTTCACGGTATCCACCATCATGCCGTATTCGCTCTCCGCGCCGGAGAAGGTCAGTCCATCCGCCTCCTCCATGGCCTGGCGCAGGTACAGGGCGTCCGTGTTCAGCTCATACTTCTCCGTGTCCCCGGATTTCCCGGTCACCTCGATGGTGACGGCCTTCGCGCCCTCCACCGGCTTCTCCCTAAACGCCATGTACACGATGGCCAATATCGCCACCACTGCCACCAGCGCCACTGCGCCGACGATCAGCTTCCTGTTGCTGCCCTTCTTGCTTTCCATCTCTTTTTCTCCTCCGCTTTCTGCCGCCTTCCGCAGCCTCTTTCCCGGGTACTGCCTGTGATAGGCTGTCCCGATTGCAGCGATAAGCCAGTGTCATGAGGCGCACGGGCCTGTGCATGAAAAAACTCCCGCGCTTTGCAGGAGTTGGCGTACCCGAAGCAGAAAGGCAGTCTTCCATCCTTTCGTTTCCAGCAGGGCATTCCGCGCCAGCCAATTCCTCGTGGCCTCATGGCACACATGGCAGGCAGGTCTTCTGACTTGAGCGTCACCGCCAGCTCCGCCTTCCCGGGAATCCGGCCTCTCCGCGTCCATCGGCCAAGGCGCATATCCGCCTGCCCGTTTCCCGCAGGAACGGCCTTCCTTCCCAGTGACATCCGCTGCCTTAGGCAGCGTGGAGCATGACTCCTCTCTCACAGCGACGAGATCGTGCAGGCCTCTCACCTGCTTCCCTTTTCACCGGACCGGGCGGATCCCTCCGCCCTCCGGCACCTGTCATGTCCTTATTCACTTGAGTCTGTAGTATATCACAGGATTTTACAAAATGCAACCGTCTAAATTTCCGATTTTCCGTTCTCCCCTTCAGCTCCCGCCCCACGGAGCAAAGTCACCCTCCGTGGCGCTCGTCCAGCTCGAAGAACCTGATTACGCCCCCGTCAATCGTGGTGACGTCGCATTCCTTTCCGCCCCAGTGCTGCTCCCTAATCGCGCCGATCTGGGTCCAGCCGCTCTTCTTCACAAAAGCATGGAGATTCTCGATGTTGTCCACGCGCATGAAGGCCACGGTCTGCCCGGTGGGTTCGCCGTAAAACATATGGATTCCGTTGAACGGCTGGAGTGTCATGCTGAATATCTCCACGGGCATGGGCAGCAGGCACCCATATGTCCCCTGGCCGTCCTCGTTCCTCTGGTCGATCCCCCCATACCACCCCAGCACGTCCTCGAACCATTTTGCGGTCCTGTCCATGTCCTTCGTGTAGTAAATGGGGCCGTTCTCCTTCACCGTATAGCCTCTTTCCTTCAAGCCCTGTATCATTTGGCCGCCTCCTATCATAGATTTGACAGATATATGGGGAAAAGCCCGGAGCCCTCCCTTCCGGCTGCGCGCCGCCATCGGGGACATGCCATGGAAACGGGTGAATGCGCGGGAGAAGCTTTCCGGCGACTCATAGCCGTACTTTAACGCTATGTCGATGATCCTTGCGTTTGAATGCGCTATCTCCCTCCCGGCCAGCGCCAGACGGCGGCTGCGCATGTATTCGCCCACAGAGACGCCGCAGACTGCCGAGAAAAGGCGCTGGAAATGGAAAGCCGACATATACGCCTGTCCTGCTATCGCTTCCATGCTCAGCTTGTCGCACAGGTTGTCTTCCATAAAGTCGATGGCCCTCTGCATGCATTCCATCATTTCCATCTATACGCCCCTGCCTTCCCTTCTGTCTGCTTAGAAGTATATACGAATCGGGGAAGGCTGTCATGACAGTTTCTGCCTGTTTCGGCTAACTGCCTGTACCAGCATCGCCCCATCTGCTCCCCTTTCCCCTTACCTGAAAAACCACCCGCTTCCCTGTGTCGAAAAAGCGAGTGGTCTTTATCATTCCGTCATATATGGTCTGCTTCTCTCCGGCCGCCTACAGCACCTTCACCAGCTTCAGATTCTGGTCCGCCAGCACCACGTCCGCCCGCTTGCCGGGGGCGAGGGACCCGATTTCATCGTACACGCCGATGCTCCTGGCCGGGTTCATGGTGGCTGCGGCGATGGCCTCCTCCTTGGGGATGCCGAAGGACACAGCCGTGCGCATGCAGTCGTAGAGATTGGTGGCGGAACCGGCGATAGTGCCGCTTGCCAATGTGGCCAGCTTGCCGTTCACGGTCACCTGCTGCCCGCCTAGGTCGTAAGTGCCGTCCGCCATGCCCGTGGCCCGCATGGAATCGCTGATCAGCACCACCCTGCCCGGGAACATCTTGAACACCGCGCGGACCATGCTCTCGTGGATATGGATGCCGTCGCTGATCAGTTCAGCGTAGCAGTCCTCGTCCTCGGAGGCCGCCCCGATCAGGCCCGGCTTCCTGTGCTCCAAAGGCAGCATGGCATTGCACAGATGGGTCACATGGTTGGCCCCTGCCTCCAGGGCCGCCTTCGATGTCTCGTAGTCCGCCCCGGTGTGCCCCAGGGATATCGCCACTTCATCGTGAAGCTCTTTAATGAATTCCATGGCCCCCTCCACATTGGGCGCCAGGGTCACCAGGCGGATCTTGTTGCCGCAGGCTCTATTGCACTCCCGGAAGAACTCCACGTCCGGGGCCAGGATAAACTCCGCCAGATGGGCCCCCTTCTTGTTCACGTCCAGGAAGGGTCCCTCCATGTTGATGCCCGCCACATGGGACATACCTAAGCCTTCCTCAAAGTCCCCCATGGCCTTGAAGATCCTGCGCAGCTCCTCTGTATCGATGGTCATGGAGGTGGGGCAGTAGGATGTGACGCCGCAGGAATATTCGTAAGCCAGAATCTTTTTCAGGCCCTCCATGTCGCCGTCGGAGAAGTCGCAGCCCACCGCGCCGTGGCTGTGGACATCCACCAGGCCGGGCAGCACGTAAAGTCCTTCCGCGTCCACCTCCGTCCTGTCCTTCACCTCTTCCAGGCTCTCTACTATCTTCCCGTCTTCTATATATAAATCCTTCTTCGCAAAGGTCTTGTCCTCCTGGAAGACCAGTCCGTTCTTAACAATCATAGACTTTCCCCTCCCAGCCGGTCTTCTCGCGAATCAGGGCCAGAGCCGCCTCGTCCGCGACGATGACCACGTCTCCATGGAGCTGCAGGATGGAAGCGGGCACGCCCGGCGTCACAGGGCCGAAGCAGGAATCGTACAGCGCCTGGGCCTTGGCCACGCCGGATGCCAATAACAGCACCTTCCTCGCGGACATGATGCCGCCGATGCCCATGGTCAGCGCGTGGGTGGGCACCTCGTCGATGGAGCTGAAGAACCTGGCATTGCTGCGGCGGGTGTCCTCTGTCAGCGTCACCACATGGGTCCCCTTCTCGAACACGTCGCAGGGCTCGTTGAAGCCGATGTGCCCGTTGCCGCCTATGCCAAGCAGCTGCAAATCGATGCCGCCCAGCTCCCTGATCACGCCGTCATAGCGCCTGCACTCCGCCTCCGCGTCCTGTGCCAGGCCGTTGGGCACATTGGTATTCTCCTTCGCGATGTTCACATGGTCGAACAGGTTATGGTTCATGAAATACCGATAGCTCTGGTCGTGCTCGCCGGACAGCCCCTTGTATTCGTCCAGGTTCACGCTGTGGATGGCGGAGAAGTCCAGATCCCCCTTGTCATGCCACTCCCTGAGCTGCTCGTAAGCGCCCACCGGGGTGGATCCCGTGGCCAGCCCCAGCACCGCGTCCGGCTTCATGATGACCTGAGCGGAAATCAGGTTCGCCGCCTTGCGGCTCATGTCCTTGTAGTCCTTTGCTGCATAAATCCTCATAGTCGCACCAACTTCCTTTCTACGCTGCATTCTCCTTTGATGAAAAGTGGGAAAAAGGAAGTGCGTTCCGTCAAAACGCACTACTTCCTTTGTATACATAGCTGTATTTTATCATAACTGACAGCTATAAGCAATGTTTTCTTGTGGTTTTGCTCCGCTTTTTCCATGGCGCATGTTCCATGGCAGGCCCATCGCTTTGTTTAGGGCCGGGTGAACAGCCTGTTGTTTTACACAGCTCCCTTTTTCTGCTATAGTGGAGCTGTCCCCACACGGGACGGACGTGACATGGCGAACAGAAAGCGAGGAGACCGGAAATGACGAACAAGACCAACGAACTGATGCAGATAGGCCTGCGCCTGGGGGGCTGCCGCCAGGACAGGAACATGACCCAGGAGGAGCTGGCCGGGCGGCTGGGGATAACGCCCCAGGCCGTGAGCAAATGGGAGCGGTGCATAAGCCTCCCTGACATCTCCATGCTCTCCGACCTGGCCCGCCTGCTGGAGGTCAGCACGGACTGGCTGCTGGGCCTGAACACACAGCGCGGCGCAGATGCGGGCTGGCCGGACAAGGCGGCCGGCGCATCTGCCCAGACCGGGCAGGTGCAGGCGGAAATGGGAAGCTGCCTGCGGGGGAGCCTGG
>CAOOJO010000124.1 GCA_948496895.1 uncultured Acetatifactor sp.
TCATGAATGCTTTTCTTCATTATGAATGCTTTTCTTCATTTTTCAGCCATTCAGGCTACATAAGAGAGCAAAGCACAGCCCCAAAATATGTAACGGTATTCTGTCCATTGATATACTTCATCCCGCATGCCGCGGCAAGCCTGGACACATTGATTCCATGTGCCTCCAACGAAGATATGGCCTTTTCCGGAAAACGGCAGGAGAGGTTTTCCACCCTGGCGCAGACCGGGCAGATATTGCATCCCCCGGCTCCCAGATGCAGGATGCGCACAAAGGAATCCTCGTTCACCGCTTCCGCCATCCTCCGAACCAGGAGGTTGTGCTTCTTCGCGGCCTCCTCCATACCCTCTATGTCGTAGCTGTCCTCCAGCATCCCTATGGTCTGGTAGACGGCTGCGTAGTCGAAGGTGCGTATGGTCTTCATCAGCGTATCGATGTCGCCCACGTCCGGTGGACAGGTCCAGCATTTACCGTACCTCCCGCAGGTATTCTGCTCGCACAGGCTCCGGAAGCTGGCATCCGTCTCGATTTTGGATACAGGAATCACCGCGGCATGATCCGCCCCCAGCTCCAGTGCCTTTTTCACCAAATTCTCCAACATTTCGGCATCGGCTATTTTTCTCACCATTCGGCCTCCTTATGAATCCCACGAGAGTAAGCTCCCAAGTCTCATCTTTCCCAGGTCATATCCTGATTTTCTTGATTTCCTCGGCGTAATACTGCACCAGCTCGAAGCTGGAGCCGGGCATGAGCCTGTGGTCAGGACATGGGATAAAGCCGCCCAGGGAAGCCAGCCGCTTCATGCGCTCAATCTCCGCGTCCACAGCAGCCTTGTCTTTGCGGAACGCCGTCTTGTCCATGCCGCCTACACCCAGCATGCCCTTGCCGAATTTGGTTCGGGCCGCCTCGAACTGATTGCCCCATACGCCTACCTCGATGGGGAACATGGTGTTCACCCCGTTTTCGAACCAGGTGGGCAGGAGTTTTTCCGTCACGCCGTCGCAGTCCAGGGAGATGATATCGATTCCATACTGATGGCACAGGTCGTTCCGCTTCCTGTAATGCTTCGCGCACAGCTCCCCGAAGATATCGGGTGAAAGCAGCGGGCCGTTCTTGAAGCAGATGTCCTCCCAGTAATGGGCGAAATCGAACTTCGCGCCAGTCTCCAGGACTGCCTTGGCGCACTGGTACTGCATTTCCGCATAGGTGTCCACGATGTCCGCGAACAGCTCCTCGTCCTCGTCGTACATCAGATAGCTCATCCCTACCACGGAGACCATGTTGCGGATATCCCCCAGCACGCTGCCCAGGGCCAGCCCCACCGGAACGTCCATGGGCCTGGTCTCATTGAAATGCCTATAATACTCTAAGTCTATCCGTTCCGGCGCATAGAGCATCCTGGGCTTGTAAAGTGTCTCGAAAGCTTCCCTGTCCTTCAGGACATAATCGTCCTCTGAGGGGATGGAGGCCACCCCGGGCTTCACCCGCTCTATCAGGCCTACCTCGTTCTGGACCCGCTGGGTGCCGTCCGGCAGGGTCTCCAGCACCTTATATTCAAAGGAGGGGAAAAGGCCGTTCCTGGAGCCCACTGTCCGGCACCAGTCGAAGTCCCAGCCAATGATACGATCCAGCTCCTTGTCGGCCTCGTTTCCATCGGCCACACTCTCCGCCAGCTCTTTGGAAATCTTTCCCTGCTTTGCCCATTCCTGTAACAGCTCACTCCAGTAGCCGAAATGGACTGCCGGGAACCGGTCTACCGGCTGGTAATGCAGGATGTTCATTGCACGCTCTCTGTTGGTCATCTTTTTGTCTCCCTTTCATAGTACTCCTTCACCGCGGCGAAGAAAGCATCGATGTTCTCCCATTTTGACATGGGCGGGATGTCGCAGCCGGAGGAAATGACAAAGTTCGGACAGGGACAGCAGTTTTCCATCACCTGCAGCGTAGCCCTGCGGATGGATTCCGGCGTGCCATGACAGAACTCGCCCGCGGGATCCACATTTCCCATGGCCACTGTCCCGGCAGGGATATGGGTGAGCATCTGGGCCATATCTATGGCGTTTCCGAAATGGTAGGCCGCCGCCCCCGTCTCCAGGATGGAATCTATCATCTGGATGGTATTGTTCCCGCAGTTATGATAGATGACGACAAAACATTCGTCCTGCACGGCGTCCACCAGCCGCTTCACATAGGGCGCGGAAAACTCCTCCGCCAGGGCAGGCGACAACAAGCCTGTCACCGGCTCCGCCAGGACGATGCCATTTGCCCCGGCTTCCCTGTAGGCCTTGCAGTATTCTATCAGGAAGGTGGTGGCCTTTTCCATCACGATGTGCACCATGTCCGGCTCGTCATAGCACTCCATCATAATCTCCGTGACATCCAGCAGCCTGGCGGCCAGGGAAAAGGGGCCGATGGCGCCGGCGAAGACCGGCCGGTCATCAATCAGCTCCACAGCCTTCCGGATGGCCTCCACGTACAGCCCGCTTCTGGCGCTCCCTACCCTGGGAACCTCCAGCGCCTTTGCGCCCTCCTCGTCCTCCACAATTCGGCCCACCACCGTGGGAACCTCCTTGTCCGACACCCGGATAGCGGAGCCGAAGCACTCCGCCTCCACGGAGAGATCCATCAGGCTCACTGCAGCAGCGGCATCCGTGCGCCGGGCCACCATCTGCATGCCCTTCGCCTGTCTGTCGCTGTCAGAGATCAGCTCCTTCACGCTGATTCCCAAAAGCTGCACCGCCGGAAAGGACAGAATCGGCATGGCTTTCTTCACCGGGGCAGCCTCCAGCTCCTCCAGCCATTTACGCATATCTCTCTTCATAGTTTGCCCTCCCGGCCTTAAAGGGCCGCGCACAGAGCCACAGCGGCATCCGCTGCGCTGGCCGCGTCCGGGGTATACTTGTCCGCGCCGATTTTCCGACAGTACTCCTCCGTCACAGGCGCGCCGCCGATCATAATCTTCACCTTATCCCGAATACCGGCTTCCTCCGCCTTCTTCACCACTTCCTCCATGACGCCCATGGTGGTGGTCAGCAGCGCGGAGCAGCAGATGACCTGGCAGTTCTGCTCGATAGCGGTCTGCACATAGGTCTCCGGGGCCACGTCGGTCCCCAGATCTACTACCTCCAGCCCTTTCCCTTCCATCATCATCTTCACCAGGTTCTTGCCGATGTCGTGGAGGTCGCCCTGCACCGTGCCGATGCAGACCTTGCCCGTGGCCTTCACGCCTGCCTCCGCCATCAGGGGCTTGAGCACCTGTGCGCCCATGTTCATGGCCCTGGCGGCCACCAGTACCTCCGGCACATACACCTCATTGTTCTTGAACTTCTCGCCGATGATGCCCATGCCGTCCAACAGTCCCTCGCTCAGGATCTGCTCTACCGGGATGCCCTCATCCACCGCCTGCTGCACCAGTTCCTTCACGACTTTTGCCTTGCCTCGCTGCAGGTTCTCCGAAATGTCTGTCAAAATGCTCATGTTAGGTTCTCCTTTTCCTTTCTTATTTTGTATGGTTTCCCTTGTTTCCGTCCGATATCGGTTAGGCGTCATGGAAAGCCTGGCCTTGAAGAGCTGGTAAAACGACGGTACATCCTTCAGGCCGCAGCCGTATACTATCTGCTCATTGGTGAGCCCTGTGTCCCGCAGCAGCCTGCAGGCCTGCTGGAGCCGGACACTGCGCAGATACTCGGAAAAGTGCTCCCCCGTGACCCGCCAGAACAGCTTGCTCAGATAGGATTTGCTCAAAAACAGAGAATTCGCAATCTTCCCCAGCGTCAATTCCTTATCGAAATACTGTTCTCTCACCAGGCGCATTGCCGTGGACACCACCATCCTGTCCCTGGGCGTGACAGAACGGTCTGTGGAGGATTCCTCCAGCAGGCGCCTTATGGCGATCAACAGCAGGATCATCTGCGCTTTCACGGCCTCCATCCATTCCGGGCCCTTCTCCGCGGTCTCCTTTTCGATAGCCTGGTAAATCCTCTCTACCATTTCCATGGAACGGCCTTTCAGGGACACATAGGCGGACAGGATGTCCTCATCAAAAATCCCGTAGCAGAACCGTGGGCTGTCCGGCAAGGCCAGATCCCCCGTAAACCAGTCCTCCACATCGAAGAGGATGTTCCGGATGACCAGCTTCTCCTCTCCGTCCCTCACGAAATACTCGTGTGGCACCCCTGCGTTCACCACATAGATATCGCCCTTCCTGCATGTAAGGACCCTGTTCCAGACGCGATGGATGCCGCTGCCCTCCGCAATGATGCTGATTTCCAGGAACTCATGGAAATGCAGCTGGGACAGTGAAAAGTCCGGATTGAATCTCTTTTCGCATGTAACCGTGTTCTGATAGATGGGGCTTTCCTTCAGCCACTCCTCTTTCTTCAGCTTTGAGGGCTGTCCACCAGAATCAATCATCCGCAGTTCCTCCGCGCATTATGCAAGAGCTTTTACTAAACATATCATAAAAGGAAAAGGAGTAAAATAGGGTGCAAATGCTTTTTGCCGGAAATTCGGGAAACAGAACCATACACCTTTAGAGAACCTTCCTCTCGTTGATCTCCCGGATGACTTCGGGCTCCACCTTGAAGCAGCGCTCTTCGTCCATCAGGCCGTTCACCTCCTGCTGCACGTCCGTCACCTGGGTATAGCAGTAGCCGCACACATAGGGCAGCTCCTTGATGGCGGTGGTGATGTCGTCAAACCTGCGGACGAATTCCTCCCTGGACTTCACCAGATTGCCATAGCCCCACCCGGAGCCGTTGTTGTCAAAGGCGATGCCTCCGAACTCGCTGATGATCACAGGCTGTCCCCAGTAGGCGTAGCCCTCCGCCAGGGCCGTCTTGAAGCCGTTGTGGCATATCTCGGCCCTCAGAAGCTCATCCTTGTGCTCCGTATAGCGTGCCTTCAGCACACTGCCTATCTCCTCGTAGTCATGCAGGGTCAGTATATCCGTCAGCGTGTGCTCCCAGCCGTCGTTGGAGACCACGGGCCGCATGCTGTCCATGCTCTTGGTCAGATGGTAGATGGCCTCGGTGAACTGCTGCTCCTTACGGTTCGTCTTCACTCTGGAGATTCCCCAGGATTCATTGAAGGGCGTCCATACGATGATGCAGGGATGGTTGTAGTTCTGTCGCAGGATTTCCATCCACTCGGCGGTGAACTCCTCTACCGCGTTGTCCGAATAGCGGTAAGCCGCCGCCATCTCGCTCCAGAGCAGCAGGCCCTTCACATCGCACCAGTACAGGAAACGCTCGTCCTCCACCTTCTGGTGCTTGCGCACGCCGTTGTAGCCCAGGGCCTGGATTTTGTCGATGTCCTCTATCAGGGCCTCCTCACTGGGCGGGGTCAGGTGGGAGTCCTTCCAGTAGCCCTGATCCAGCAGCAGCCTCTGATAGAGAGGATAGCTGTTCAGCAGGATGTGCTGGCCGTCTATGCGGATTTCGCGCATGGCAAAATATGAACCCACCGAATCGAAAATCTCCCCGTCTCTTATCACACGGAATTCCACATCGTAGAGATTGGGGCGCTGTGGCGTCCATGTCCGCACCACCCAGTCCACGTCGCTTAGGCTTTCCGTCATCACGTCCAGCTTCGTCCGAACCAGGCTGCTGTTCACGGCTGTCAGATTCCGGCATACCGGATTGCCCTGGAAAGTGACTATCGCCTCCACCATCAGGCTGCCATCCCAGGCATAGGCGGAAGCCTCCACCTCATATTCCACTTCCAGGCATCTGTCCTCCATGTTCGGGGTCATCTTCACCCGGGACAGATGGGTCTTCGGCACATACTCCGTCCACACGGTCTTCCAGATGCCCGTGGTCTGCACATAAAAGCAGCCATAGCTCTCCGGAAGCCATCTCTGCTTCCCCCTGGGCTGCTGGACGTCCATGGAATCCTCCACCTTCACCACCAGCTCGTTCTCTCCTTCCCAGACCAGTTCCGTGATGTCGAAGGAGAACCTGGCGTAGCCGCCCCTGTGGCTTCCGGCGTAGCGGCCATTGACCCAAACCTTCGTCAGGAAATCCGCGCCCTCGAAGTGCAGGATGAGATTGTCCCTGTCCAGTCTCCCCGCGTCTACCTGGATGCGCCTCCTGTACCAGACGTTGCTGTGGGGCGCCTCCTCTTTTATGCCGCTGAGCTTTGTCTCATAGGTGAAGGGCACCTGTATCCGCAGGCCGCCGGGGAATTTCTCCTGCCACCGCTCCTTCTCTCCCCGGTTATAGTCATCGAAGCAAAAGTCCCATGTACCGTTTAAGTTTTCCCAGCCTGTCCTTACAAACTGGGGTCTTGGATAGTCCTTGATATAGCATTTCATGTGATAGGCCTCCTTTTTGGGATTTGTGATTTTCAGATATTTTTGTACGGAAACAGAACCCATTTAAATTTCGCCACGCTTTTCTTCCTAAGTCGGACTGCGCCTCACACCGCCTGCCACACGCCGTCCGCCGCGAACCGCTCCGCCTGGGCGGAGGCCTTCTCTATCACATCTCTGTCATAGCCCATCAGCTCCAACAGCTTGATGGCGTTGCGGGTGGTGGCCTTCCCCTCCTTCAGCCTGTAGTTGAACACCACGTCCCCCTCCGCCACGTCCTCCTCGAAGTGGTAGTTGTCGAACTCGCCCTGCAGAAGCTCCGTGAGCTCGATGTCATGGGTGGCGGCAAAGCAGAGGATGCCGGTGCTCCCTAAGGATTTCAATATCTGTGTGGAAGCCGCGATGCGCTCTACAGTATTGGTGCCCCGCAGCACCTCGTCCACGAAGCAGAGGATCGGGGCATCCCCGGTTGCGGCATCCAGGATACGTTTCAGCGCTTTTATCTCTACGATATAATAGCTCTCCCCGGATTCCATGTCATCCCGGAGCGCCATAGAGGAGTACACATGATAAAAGGGCGCGCGGTAGCTGTCCGCCGTGCAGGTGTGAATCGTCTGGGCCAGAATCGCGTTGATGGCCACCATCTTCAGGAAGGTGGACTTCCCAGAGGCGTTGGAGCCAGTGAGCAGCACGCCCTTTCCGGCGGCGATTCCGTTCTTCACAGGCGCCCTGAGCAGGGGATGGTAGCCAGCATCCAGGCTCAGGCCCTTCTCGGCCGTGAAGTCAGGCGTACACCACCCCGTCTCTCCCAGGGACTCCCTGAAAATCCAGATGGCAATCACTGTCTCCACATACCCCACCGTCTCGATCATGGCATCCACATCCCCGATATGCCCCCGCACGGTATTCAGCATGCTGTCAAACTTGATTAAATCCACATGAAACACCATACGGATATAGTCAAGCACCATAGCCAGGATATCCCCGGAGGAATTGCCCCGAAATGGCGAGATGACCCAGTAGGAATTCCGCGCCATACCCTGCATCTGTTTCCTGGCCTGCCGCATCTGCGCCCACTCTTCCCGGCAC
>CAOOJO010000125.1 GCA_948496895.1 uncultured Acetatifactor sp.
CATCGCCGCCTATGGGGACTCCTTCCACTCCGCCCTGGGTTCCCCCGCCAGCGCCGCCTGAGGCCTCCCCGCCGCAGGCCGCCAGGGACACTGCCATCCCCGCCGCCAGAACCAATGCCCCTATGCTCCGTAACATTTTTTTCATAAAAAAAGACCTCCTTGCTTTTTTCAAGGAAAGCTTTCTTCCGCCAAAGGAAGGCTTCCCCTGTTACAAGGAGATCTTAATCCCTAAAAGTCAAATTTTTGTCAAACTGCAAGAAAAATTTTTACCATGGCTCCCTGGGGACCCCCCTGGGAGACTGGGGGGCTCTGTTCCCCAGCCGCAGGCTCCCTCCGTGCTTCTCACAGAGCACACGGCTGATGGCAAGGCCCATGCCCAGATGGCCGTCCTCCTGTCTGGTGGGCAGAACCGCCTTTCCCCGCTTCCGCAGAATCTCCTCCGGGAAACCCGCGCCGTCATCCGCCACTGTCACGGTGAGCCTGCTGCCCTTTCGCTCAAAATCCACGGACACCTCGCTCCTGGCAAAGCGGGCGGCATTTTCGAATACGTTCTCCAATATACGGAAAAACATTGTTTTGTCAACCATGAGATAGTCCTCTGTGGCTGGCTTCTCTACCGAATGCCGTCTGTCCATGGAACGATTTTCTTCCAGGGAATGCTTTTCGTTCATAAAATGCTTCTCGTCCGCGGAATCCTCTTCGTCTATAGAATGCTTCCCATCCATGAAATGCTTCTCGTCCATATGCAGGACGACCCCGGCCCTGTCGGCCATCACCTTCAGGTCGTCCCGAACCTCCTCCATAAGTTCTTCCGCCTCCACCCGGCTCTTATCCGGCTCCATATCCTCCAACCGGTTCAGCGTCCGGACCGACTCCGTGTACTGCTCCAGGCGCGCAGCCGCCGCCTTCAGGTTGGAGGCGATACGGGCCGTCTTCTCGGGACTTAAGTCCCCGACAGGCAGATGCATCTGCAGGTACTCCGCGTATCCCTGGATGATGGCGATGGGATTGCGCAGGTCATGGGCGATGGAGGCCTGCATGAGCCTGCGCTGGTCTAAGAGCCGCCACATGGACTTATTGTTCCGGGCCAGCTCTTCGCGCATGCGCTCAAAGGATGCGCAGAGCGCCCCCATCTCGTCCCCGCAGGAGTATTCTATGGAAAAATCCAGATCCTGGGCCGCTATCTGCCCTGTGGCCTGGGACAGGATCGCAAGGGGCCTCTCCAGGCGCTTTCGGTAGAAAAAGAATCCGGCGAACAGGATGCCGCAGACGGAGAGGGATGCCGGAACCGCCACCATGGCCACGCTGCAGATCTGGTAGGCCAGCTTCCGTTTGGGGGTCAGGGTGTCGAAGCTCTTCTCGATTTTCTGGAGGGAATAAATGGCTTCCACCACGTCTCCGTGGTCATTCATCATGTAATATTGGCTGCTCAGACTGGCCGCGTCTATTTCCACGGATTCCGGCCATGAGGCTTCCGGCTGGCCGCCTTCTGTCGGCTCATCCCCTGCCGTCCCTTCCGTTTCTGCCAGGCCTGCCGACTCCGTCACTGCGTATCCTGTGGGCGCATCCTCCGTGCCCGCATATTCCTCCGTTTGCAACCGGGGAAGCCTTGTGGCCTCGCCGAAATCCATCCATGTGGTCGTCTCCAGGACAGCGCCGTCCTCACATACCTCCTGCATCGTCAGGTACGCGGCAGCCGGATCCGGCAAAAGATAATGCCGGAAAGCGCTGCAGCCCCAGATGGTCAGACCCGACAGCAGCACCACTCCGCCGAACACCGCGAACACCACCAGCAGGAAGTAGCTGCGCAGCGGAAGGTCTCGTATCCGCAGACCCAGGCCTCTTTTTTCATCGGCACCTCTTCCCCCCACACCGCTACCGCCAATACCATTCTCTCCATCCATGTCCGGGCCCCTCCTTGCACAGGCCTCCACAGCGTTTTCTCCGGGGACCGCCTTTTTGGCCCCGCCTCCGGCGGCAGCCCTCTCTCCCTCTCTCGTCAACGGTTCCATTTATAGCCCACCCCCCACACCGTCTCGATGTACTCGCGCCCTGTGGCCTCCCGCAGCTTCGCCCTGATCTTCCGCACATGTTCTTTTATGACGCTGCTGTCGCCTTCCGCGTCATAGCCCCACAGCACCTCGTAGATATGCTCCCTGTCGAATACCTGGCCCGCGTTGGTCATGAGGAATTCAATCAGGTCGAATTCCTTTCTGGAAAAGGCGATCTCCTCCCCCCGCCAGGACACCGTCCGCTGGGACAAATCCACAATCAGCTCGCTGGAGGTCAGCACCTGGGGGCGGCTGCGGCTGCGCTCGTCCCGGCGCAGATGGGCCGCCACCCGGGCGGACAGCTCGTTTAAGCTGAAGGGCTTGGTGATATAGTCGTCCCCGCCGTACTGCAGACCGTTAATCTTGTCCTGCTCCGTGACCCTGGCGGTGAGGAACAGAATCGGGCACACAATATGCTCCCTTATGCTCCTGCACAGCTCCAGCCCGTCCATCCCCGGCATGTTGATGTCCAGGACAATCAGATCCGGCTGCCGCTGTAACAGGGCAAGAGCCTCCCTGGCGCTGTTGGCTACAAGCACATCGTACCCGCAGTCCCGCAGATGGTCGGAAAGCAGCTCCGTCATCATCACCTCATCGTCCACAATCAGTATCTTATATGCCATCGTCTCCGCCTCCGCCTGCCTGGCCACAGCTATCCGGACATTCCTTTCCGCGGGCAAGGTCATCTACGCAACAGTCCGGTCAGAGCGCCGGACCGTTACCATCATACCATGAATCCCCCCATAGCGCAATATGACCGGGACATGGCCCCGCAACCCCGTTTCCGTAGGTTTTCTGCCCTGGCATGGCAGCCAGGGATATCGAATCCAAAGCCGCCGTGGGTTCGTCCAGTTCCTGCCCCGACATGGCAGACCAGGGATGGCCAGGGCACAGCCGCCGGCCCCGCAGGCACAGCGAGCGGGCGTATCGATTCTTTCCAATCAATACGCCCGCTCAGTTCGCTTCGTCCAATGGACCATACCTCCTTATTCAGTTTTTTCTTTCTCTTCCATTTCACCCTTTTTGTGCTTTCCACGCTTTTCTGTACTCAATGCACTGTAACGTTCCGGCAAATTCCGCTTCAGATATCCGCTACTTTTTTCGTGTCCTGCACATTCTGTCTGGAACCTTTGCTGTTTATTAAGTTTTTTTAATGGAAGATTTTGTTTTTTCCTCTCTCTTTATTGTGATTTCATTATAAGCCAGGTTTCCGCATTTGTCAATACTTTTTTGCGATTTTTATTTATTTTTTTAAAATTATTTTTTGCCGTCTATATTTTGCAAATTCATCCGTCTTTTTGCTGATTATTCTGCTAACGGCAGGACATTCCCTCATTTTTCGCACGAGTCTGCCGAGAGACTGTGCGCTGCCGCAGCCTCTCAGCCTGCCCTGTGGCATGCCCTGCCCTCACATGCCGCCTGGAACTCCCTCAGCTTCCGCTTCGCCTCCTCGTCCAGATGCTCCGGAACCTGAATCTGCACGGTCACATACTGGTCGCCGTGCACCCCGGGGTCTTTCATGGAGACGATCCCCTTTCCTTTCAGCCGGATCTTCGTGCCGGACTGGGTGCCCTCCCGGATCCTGCAGAGCACCTTACCGGAGAGGGTCTGCACCGCCACCTCGCCGCCCAGCACGGCCGTGTAGAAGGGGATGCTAGCCACCGTGTACACGTCCATGCCCTGCCGCTCAAAGCCCGGCTTCCTCCCCACGTTCACCTTCAGCAGCAGGTCTCCCGGGCTGCCGCCCCTTCCGCGGGCCCCTTTTCCCTTCAGGCGTATGCTCTTCCCGTCATCGATCCCCGCAGGGATTCGCACCCGCAGGGACTGGGGGCCAGCGCCCTCTCCCGTGTCCAGGCGAACCGTCTTCTCGCACCCGAATGCCGCCTCCTCAAAGCTGATGGAAATCTCCGCCCGCAAATCCGCGCCGCCCCTTCCAAATCCCTCGCCGAACCCATCCCCGGCGGCTTCGCCGAACATGCTCTTCAGGATATCGTCCATGTCGCCGCTTCCGAAGCGGTATTCATAGCGGCGTCCCTCTCCATTCCCGTTGCCGTAAGCCCGGTGGAACCCCTGCCCTCCGTAGGTGCCGGAATTCCCGAAGCCATACATGTCTTCGAACGGGTTCCCCTGGGGCCCGCCGTCCTGCGCCCCGCTGCCGTCGAAGGCGGCGTGGCCGAACCGGTCGTAGAGCCTTCGCTTCTCGGGGTCGCTCAGGATTTCGTAGGCCTGCGTGGCCTCCTTGAATTTCTCCTCCGCCTGGGCGTTTCCCTCGCTGGTGTCCGGATGGTACTTCTTCGCAAGCTTCCGGTATGCCTTTTTGATTGTCCTGTCGTCCGCGCTGCGCTCCACGCCCAGGACTGCGTAGTAGTCTCGTTTCGCTCCCATCTTTTTCCTCCCGTCTCCGCGCCAGCCCCGGCTCCCCTGTACGGCCTCCGGTTCACGCGCCGCTCACGTCCGCTCCTTCCCCGCCGGGGAACGGGCAGCGGAAGTGAAGCAGCCACGATCCCGGCGGCCCGTACAGCAAGACACCCCGCAGCGTCTCCTGCGGGGTATCCTGGCGGCCTGTGCAAAACATCATCCCTCGATGGAGATGTAATGCTTCTTCTCCTCCACTGCCTTCCTCTCCTCCTTGGGGATATGGAAGGTCAGGATGCCGTTCTCGTACCTGGGGTGGATGTCCTCCTCGGTCACATGCTCCCCCACGTAGAAGCTGCGGCTCATGCTACCGGCGTAGCGCTCGCGCCTTACGTAGGTGCCTTTCTCATCCTTCTCGTCCTTGTCCAGGCCCTTGGCGGCGCTGACGGTGAGGTTGCCGTTCACAAGCTCCATCTGGATCTCGTCCTTCTTAAAGCCGGGCAGGTCGATGTCCACCTCGTAGCCGTCCTCCGTCTCCTTCACATCGGTCTTCATCAGGTTCCTGGCGTGCTTGCCGTACAGCGTCCTGTCGATGTCAGGGAATGACGGAAACGCGAAATCCTCCATAAAGCTGTCGAACAAATTATCTCTGAAAATACTGGGCATCATCATAAGTCATATCTCCTTTCTGCATCTGCACTTTGCTATCCTCCGGCGCTGTCCTGTGGAGCGCCGGTTTTTTTGAACCCGGGATCCGATTGGCTCCTGCCTTTCGTTTTCTCTGTTCCCTTGTTCTATTTGTACTATAACACTTATTTTAGCACTCGTCAAGAGGGAGTGCTAACAATTTTTGTGAAGATTTTGTGAACTGTACAGGCTTTATCTTTCCCGGAATCAATATAGAATATGAGAGGCTTTTCAATGGGTCCCGCCCTCCCGCAAAATGCTATTGACCATGCCATGCCGCCCGTGCTATAATCCTTTCAACAACTGAATAGCAGGAATGTCTTCAGGGCAGGGTGACTCTTCTCGGACGTCTGTGGTCTGAGAAGCAAGAATTCCCGATCGGCGGTGATAGTCCGCGGGCGCATATGCGCGGGGTTCGGTGAAATTCCGGAACCGACGGTATAGTCCGGATTAAAGAAGGTGTGTCGGAATGGCCAGATGGTATCTGGCTTTTGTCTGCACTCTTTTTTGTCCGCCCGTGAACTGCTCTGTAGGCAATTTCGATACACCTGAAACGAAAAAACATGACACCTGAAAGGCCTTTCGCCGCTTTCAGGTGTCATTACATTTCAGGAGGTATCCATATGAAACACACAAGCACTAAGAAACTGACCACCCTGGGCCTGCTCTGCTCGCTGGCCTACATCGCAACCGTCTTTGGGCGCGTCCCATTGATCTTGTTCCTGAAGTACGATCCCAAGGACGTCATCATCGTCATCGGCGGTCTGCTCTTCGGCCCCCTGGCCGCCCTGGCCGTCAGCGCCATCGTGTCCGTCACGGAGATGTTCACCGTCAGCAGCACCGGCGTATGGGGCTGCCTGATGAACGTCATCTCCAGCTGCGCCTTCGCCTGCCCCGCCGCCTTTCTCTATGGGAAAAGGCGCAGGCTGTCCGGCGCCCTGGGTGGACTGCTTGGCGGATGGGGCTGCCAGGTGGCGGTGATGATGCTCTGGAACTACCTGGTGGCTCCGGTGTACATGGGGTATACCAGGGAGGCGGTGGCGCAGCTGCTGCTTCCGGCCTTCCTGCCCTTTAATGTGATCAAAGGGGGATTGAACGCGGGGATCACGCTGCTTTTATACAAACCTGTAGTCACTGCCCTGCGGCGATCCCTCTTGGCGGAGGCCCTTCCCGGGACAGAGCCTACCGGGAAGATGCGGTTCCGTCCCGGGGCGTTCCTGACGGCCCTGTTCCTCCTGGCAAGCTGCCTCCTGCTGTTCCTCTCCCTGCGGGGCGTCCTTTAGGGGGCCTGGTATCCCTTGCACACATCCACCCATCCCGCGGGGCCGGAGCATTCCTCCAGCTCCGGGATGGTGAGCTCTATGGCGCTGTTGGAGCTGCCGCAGGCGGGGAATACCGTCCCGAAGCGCTTCAGGGACACGTCCAGGTACACCGACACGCCCGGGTTCACCGCAAAGGGGCATACGCCGCCTACGGCATGGCCTACCAGCTCCTCCGCCTCCTGGGGCGTGAGCATCTTTGCCTTGGCGGCGAACTGCGCCTTGTACTTCCCGTTGTCGATTTTCGCGTCCCCGGCGGCCACCACCAGCACCGCGCGGCCATCCACCAGGAAGGAGAGCGTCTTCGCGATCCTTGCAGGCTCGCAGTGCAGGGCCTGGGCCGCCAGCTCCACGGTGGCGCTGGATTCGTCCAGCTCCAGGACCCTGTCCTCCATGCCGTATTCCCTGAAATATGCTTTTACTTTCTCGATTGCCATTTCGTTCCCTCCAAATGTAGCATCGTCCCTTATATCGGAATTATTTCGCTGTCTTTTTAATGGTGTCGATGATCCAGCAGGTGCATGCCACCATTGCCATGACGATCAGAAGCCCCGTGAACCCCACGGCCCCAAGCACCAGGTCGCCGGCGCTAAAAGGGAAAAAGCCGAACATGGCGCCCGCATACCATAATACAATGTACACCACAATGATACATACCGCGTTTCTTTCCGTTTCTTTCATAGCTGCCCTCCTCTGCAAATCCAACCGACGCACAGCATAAAATATCTGTCTGCCGTTTACAATGTATATCGGAGCCTCGTCTCTTTTTTCAATATGTATTGACAGATTTTATGTTTTATCATACAATAGTTGTAGTTAGTTATAACTAACTACAAAATACAGAATATGGAGGTCACACAATGCCAATAGAAACTTTACAGGGAATCCTGCTTCCCTTTCTCGGAACCGTCCTGGGCGCTGCCTGCGTGTTCGTCATGCGGGACGCCC